>NZ_JBFRDW010000610.1:0-3740 GCF_052113985.1 Pseudoduganella sp. RAF53_2
ACGGCGAGCGTGTCACGCGGCCTAGTCCGAAAGGCATCGTGATTTCGCAGCATGGTTCCGTTTTTCCCTGGATGACGGTGCAGGAGAATCTGATGTTCGGCCTGAATGGCGACGACCATGGCGACAAGGCGGCGCTGGCCGACCATTACGCGGCGATGGTCGGCTTGAAAGGCTTCGAGAAGTCATATCCGCACGAGCTGTCCGGCGGCATGCTGAAGCGCGCCGAGATTGCACGGGCACTGGTGGTCAAGCCTGAGATTCTCTACATGGACGAGCCATTTTCCGCGCTCGATGCGCTGATGAACCTCAAGATGCGTAATGAGCTGCTGCGCGTTCTGGCTGAGGAACGCCATACCGTGCTGCTGATCACGCACGACGTGGAAGAAGCGCTGTATCTGGCGGACCGCATCATGGTGTTGTCGCCGCGGCCGACGAAAATCCAGGCCAGCTTCCGCGTCGAGCAGCCGCATCCGCGCAAGCTGTCCAGCCCCGAATTGCAGCAACTGAAAGAAGACATACTCACTCAACTGGGACTCTGATCATGCTGAAGATTCTTGGAAAACCTACTTCCATCAATGTCCGCAAGGTTTTGTGGACGCTTTCCGAAATTGGTGTCGCCTACGAGCGCGAAGACTGGGGCGACGGTTTCCGCTCCACCCAGACGCCGGAATTCACGGCGCTGAATCCGAACGCCATGGTGCCGGTGCTGGTCGAAGGCGATTTCGTGCTGTGGGAGTCGAACACGATCTGCCGCTACCTGTGCGGCGTGCATGGCCGCGACGACCTGCTGCCGCGCGATCCGCAAGCGCGTGCCATGGTTGAAAAGTGGATGGACTGGCAGGCCACGGATTTGAACAACGCCTGGCGTTATGCCTTCATGTCGGTGGTGCGCAAGAACCCGGCCTTCCAGGACCYGGCGCAGCTGGCGGCCAGCGTGGCAGCGTGGAACCGCAATATCGGCATTCTCGAAAAACACCTGGAAGGCGGCGACACCTTCGTCACCGGCGAGCAGTTCACGCTGGCGGACATAGTGCTGGGCCTTTCGGCAACGCGCTGGCTGATGGCGCCCATTGAGCGCCAGCCCGCGCCCGCGATTGATGCCTGGCTGGATCGCATGGCCGACCGTCCCGGCTTCCGCGACCACTGCCGCAACGGCATGGTTTAAACCAGCAGCGTAACCCAGGTGGCAGGCACGCCGTGCCTGCCACCAGCTTCTGCCTTGGGTTTCGGTCTAAGCGTCGCGCAGCTCCTGCCGTTGGTTCGGTCTAAGCGTCGCGCAGCACCTGGCGGTACTCGCTGGGCGTGACGCCCGTGGTGGCGCGGAACTGGCGTGTGAAGGCGCTATGGTCCGCGTAGCCGCAGGCGAGGGCGATTTCCGCCACGCTGGCGTCCCCGGCGAGCATGCGCGAAGCGGCATCGATACGCGTCTTGATAATCAGCTGGCGCGGCGTCAGGTGGAAGATGCGCAGGAAGTAGCGTTCGATCTGCGCCACCGACATATTCGCCGTGCGCGCCAATTTGGGAAGGGCGAGCGGCCCGTCGAACTGCTCATGAATGACCCGCACCGCCTCCGCCACCTTATGATAAGCCGGATTCTTGTGGTCGGCCATGGCTAGGTCACGTGAAATCCCGCACAAGCCGACGATGTGGCCCGCCTTATCGCGCAAGAGACGCTTCTGCGTCAGGCACCAGCCGGGCGCACGATTGGGATACAGATGCAGCTCCAGCTGATCTTCAATCTCGGCGCCATCATCCAGCACGGCGCGGTCCTGCGCCAGGAAGCGCGATCCGAACGGTTGTGCAAAAACTTCCACCGCGGTTCGGCCGAGCAGGGCAGCCTTGTCCTTCACGCCGCAGCGCTTGGCCAGTGTCTGGTTCACGACGGCGTAGCGGCCCTCCGTATCCTTGACGAAGAAAACCACGTCCGGCAGGGAGTCGAACAGCGGTTCGGTGAAGAATACGTCGGCGATACTGGCGCCGAGCGCAGTGCGTGCATGCTTGTCCATGGCGGTATTCTGCCACGATTGTGCAGATTTCGTCATCAATGACCCTTCGCTGATGCAAGACGGCGAGCCATCTTGCGCCTATGATGGAGTCTATGAAAACGATCTCCATTATCGATTCCCACACCGGCGGCGAACCTACCCGCCTGGTGATCGACGGCGGCCCGGATCTCGGGGCCGRCCCTCTGAATGAGCGCCTTGAGCGCTTCCGCCGCGAGCATGACGGATTCCGTTCTGCCGTGGTCTGCGAGCCGCGCGGTTCCGATGTGCTGGTCGGTGCGCTGCTGTGCGAGCCCCATGCGCCGGATTGCGCAGCGGGCGTCATCTTTTTCAACAACGTTGGCTATCTCGGCATGTGCGGGCACGGCACCATCGGGCTCGTGACTTCGCTCGCTTTCATGGGGCGCTTGTCGCCGGGACGGCATCGTATCGATACACCAGTCGGAGTGGTGGAAGCTGAGCTGCACGAAGATGGCAGCGTCACGTTGGAAAACGTACCGGCGTATCGATTGGCCACTGGCGTGGCCGTTGACGTGCCAGGCCACGGAACCGTTCACGGGGATGTGGCCTGGGGCGGCAACTGGTTCTTCCTGGTGTCGGATCATGGCCAGGAGCTGACGGTCGCACGGGCTGGCGCACTGACGGCCTACACGACCGCGCTGAAGAATGCCTTGGCTGCGGCGGGCATTACCGGCGTAGGCGACGCGGAGATCGACCATATCGAATTGTTCGCAGCTTCGCGCAGTGGCGCGGACAGCCAGAATTTCGTGCTTTGCCCCGGCAATGCCTACGACCGTTCGCCTTGCGGCACCGGCACCAGCGCCAAGCTGGCCTGCCTGGCTGCGGACGGCAAACTGGCCGAAGGCGCGCAGTGGCGGCAGGAGAGCATTGTCGGCAGCGTGTTCGAAGGTTCCTTCCGCATCGACGGCGAACGCCTGATTCCCA
The DNA here is from genome assembly GCF_052113985.1 of Pseudoduganella sp. RAF53_2. Taxonomy (NCBI): domain Bacteria; kingdom Pseudomonadati; phylum Pseudomonadota; class Betaproteobacteria; order Burkholderiales; family Oxalobacteraceae; genus Pseudoduganella; species Pseudoduganella sp. RAF53_2. The sequence goes on from NZ_JBFRDW010000610.1 coordinate 2,949, forward strand.
TCATTCGCGGCAAGGCGTGGGTCAACGCGACGGCGCAGCTGATCATGGATGCGGACGATCCTTTCGTGTGGGGCATTCGGTGAGCAATAGCGCTGATGTGCTGGTCGTTGGTGCGGGCATCGTGGGTGCGGCGTGTGCCGATGCCTTGTCCGCACGCGGCCTGCAAGTGCTGGTGATCGAGCAGGACACGGTCGGCAGCRGCGCGACCGCGGCGGGCATGGGCCACTTGGTGGTCATGGACGACAATCCGGCCGAGCTGGCGCTGACGGCTTATTCGCTGTCGTTGTGGCGCGATTTTGTGGCCGAGCAGCCAGCCCGGCATGAATACAGCCGCTGCGGCACGATCTGGGTGGCGTCGGACGATGAGGAGCTGGCGGCGGCGCGCGCCAAGGCGGCGACCATGTCGGACTATGGTCTGGCTTGCGCCATGCTCGATTCGTCGCTGCTGTATGAGATGGAACCGCAGCTGCGTCCCGGTTTGGCGGGCGGACTGCTGGTGCATGACGATGGACTGGTGTATCCGCCCAAGAGTGCGCGTATTCTGATGGATCGCGCCCATTCGCGTGGTGCGCGCCTGATCGTCAGCAACGTGCGGCAGATCGGCGATGGCTGCGTGGTGCTGGGCGACGGTACGCGCCTCAGCGCGGATGCCGTGGTGCTGGCTGCGGGCTCGCGCTCCACGGCGCTGGTGCCTGAATTGCCGGTGCAGCCGAAAAAGGGCCATGTGATGATTACCGACCGCTATCCGGGCTTTGTGCGGCATCAGCTGGTGGAGCTGGGCTATATCAAAAG
>NZ_JBFRDW010000611.1:0-3723 GCF_052113985.1 Pseudoduganella sp. RAF53_2
ATGTCGGCGCGTGCGAGCAAGGCATCGGCATAAATGCTGACGGCGGCGCTGTCCGTTTTGGACTTGAGGTATTGGGCTTCGAGCGCGGCAACGGCATCGTCCAGATTCTTCAATGCGTCAGCATGACGTCCCAGCATCTGAAGTAAAGGAGTGCGGGCCTGCTTGAATTTGATGGTCTGGAAGGTAAGGGTACTGTTCTTCGGGTCGAGCGCACTCAAGCCTTCCATCTTTTCGCAAATGACCTGTAGCCGGTCAAGACTGCTCTTGGGATCACCATTCGGTTCGAACAATTCGAATTGGCGACCCTTGGCAGCATAGAGGCGCGCTTGCCATTGGCGATTGCTTGGATCAAGGTCGACAAGCCGTTGCAGTACGCCCTCAGCATCCTTCAGTTTGGCCATCGCCTCCGCGCGATGGCCAAGGGCGGCTTGCAACAATCCCTGACGCATCAGCGACAGCGACAAGCGGTTTGCCCAGTTGGCGTCTCCAGTGAAGATCGGACGCAGCAGGGCTTCCTCTTCGCCATAAAGCCGCATCGTTTCGTCCAAGTGTCCTTGTTTGAGTTTGCTTTCTGCCAGCCACGAATAACTGTTCGCAAGATCTGCTTGCAAGGCCAGTTTTTCCGGTTTTTGGCGCTGCACCTGCAACCGGCCCTTCAGCGCCTGTTCGAATTCCCTTGCCGCTTCATCAAAGCGATTTCGCTTCATCGCGATGACGCCAAGGCTATTGTGAGCGTAGGATTGTTCCAGCCAACCGTCAGGATCGGTTGGGTCGACAGCGGCGAAGCGATCGCTGAATTCTCGATATTCCTGCAAAAACTTCTCAGCTTCATCAAGTTCGTTTTGTCCCAGATGATACTGGCCTAGCAAAAACGCGACGATACCTCGCTCGCGCAGAGCGGTGCGGTCCTGGTTGGGCGGGAGTTTGCGAAGAATGCTGAGGGCCTTCGTCCACGCCATGGCAGCTTCCGGCGCGCGTGAGCGATATTGCTTTACCTCGCCGATAATACGCAATGCCTTGGCATGCTGAGTTTGCGTCGCCACATTGCCATCGCTTTCCTGCACTTTACCCAGATAATCCAGGGCCTTCTTGCTGATATCGTCCAGCAAATCGAGCTTGCCAATTGGCCTCAGCTTTTCACTGAAGTCGCCCAGCATATAGGTCATCAAACCTTCGGCTTCACTGCGGTTGCGTTCTGCTTCGCGCTGGGCGTTGTGTGCCATCAAACCAAGGCCGGTGGCGAGGACCGCGAGCACGGCGATCAGCGCGACCACGCCGTTACGAATTCGCTCGCCGAGGCGCGCACGGCTGATGGAGGAGCGCACGTATTCGGCTTCCAGAGGTGCGAGGGAAAAGTTTTCGAGGCTGAGCAGTTCGGCGGCCTGGCTCACCTGGGTGCCGCTGGGCAGCAGCAGATCGCGCGGACGGCTGGATGCGGCCCAGCGCGCCGCTTGTCCGCTGAGACGGGTACGTAGCTGGAGGGCGTGGCGGTAGCGCTCGATCCATTCGACCACGCGCGGCCAGCGGCGCAGCAGGGCTTCGTGGGCGACGCCGAAGCTGGGCACGTCGCCGGCCAGTTCGCTGACGAACAGGCGGGCTTCGACCATGGCGCGCACCAGCTCTCTCTCGGCATCGCTGCGCAGCAGAGACCAGGGACTGCGGCGCGCAGTCACGGCGGCTTGTTCGTCGCCGATGTTCACCAGCAGCGACAGCACGTGGGGCAGGGCGGCGACCTGTTCGGGCTTAAGTCCGTCCACGACTTGCTCGGCGCGGACGCCAATTGCACCTTCGATGCCGCCCAGCTGGTGGAAGGCTTCGAAACGCAATTGGCCGTCTTCGCTGCGCAAGCGATATAGCTCATTCAAGCAATACTGCAGCAGGGGCAGCGTGTCGGGACTGCCGCGCGCGGCGTCGCACAGCACGTCGTCCAGGCTGGCGCCGCTGGCCGCATCCTGCTCGAAGGTGAGCTGGGCGGCGCGGGCGGGCTGGCGCACGATCTGGGCGATGTCGGCGCCATCCGGTGCGGTCAGATCGTAGTGGCCGCCGCGGGCTTTCAGGGCCATCAGCGCGGGCAGGGCGACGATGTCCGGGTAGAAGTCGTTACGGMAGGCCGTGACCACCAGCAGCCCTTTGCCGCGCGCCAGTGTTTCCAGCACGGCGATGAACGCCGTGCGGTCGGCGGCACTGCTGCGGAAAATGGCTTCCAGGCGGTCGACAAAAATGGCGATGCGCGGTTTGCCGCCGGTGCGTTCCCCGACAAAGCTGGCAACCGCCGCCGCATCCTTTTCCAGTCGCTGGCCAAGACTGGCGGCGCTGTCGCCGTCAAACAGCGGCGCGTCATCGAGGTCGGCGTCGAGCAGGGCGGCGGCCAGGGCCTGGAACAGATTGCCGCCGCCGAGGTCGGCGCAATCCATATAAGTGGTGCTGGACAGAACGATGGCTTCGTCGGGCCGAGCCGCACCTGCCATTAATTGTGGCAGCAGCCCCGCGCGCACCAGCGAGGTCTTGCCCGACCCGGACGGGCCAAGCACGAGCGCCATGGCGCAGCCCTCGACCGCCTGCGCGGTGACGATGGCGCGCAACTGGGCGGTGGCGCTTACCCGGCCGAAGAAGATGGCAGCGTGATTTTCCTGGAATGCCTCCAGACCGCGGAACGGTGAGCCGCTGGTCCAGCCGGCTGGTGCCGCCTCCGCAGCTTCGACCACGGTAGCGATCGCCCGGTAGCCGCGCTTGCGGATGGTCTCGATATAACGCGGATCAGTTGTCGAATCGCCAAGTGCACGGCGCAATTGGGTGATTGCTTTGTGGACAGGATTGTCGCCCAGTTCGTTGCTTCCCCAGCAAGCCTGGAGCAACTCTTCGGCCGGAATGACGGCGCCGGGGTGGCGGCATAGGTAGCGCAGCACCTGCATAACACGCGGTTCCAGCTGCGTACGAACGCTGCCGTCGCTGACAGCGTTGCCTTCCAGATCCACATCCCAATCGCCGAAGCGAAAACCCGTGTTTGACATCTCATTCACCACATTATTCTTATTAATCAGCTACTTATCGAAACCTTCCGGAGCCGGAAGAGAAACCTTCCGGGGCCGGAAGAATTCCGGAAGGCATCGGAAGACACTCTTGACTAAAGTGCCTTCTGTACCGATTGGCAAATATTAACATTCCCTTAAGCAAATATGCTCACCTCCGAAGCTCCTTTTTTTGTATCCGCTACAACTTTTGTACAAGTGCCGGATTTGGTTGTCACTTGGCAAACTTCGGATTCCAGGCTCAGTCGTCAACTTGCTCGAATGCAAGAAGAAGGGTTGCTGCCCGGCTTCGTGGATGTCGATCATTTGCTGGAAGATGGGTTTGCGCTGGGCGGCGACGGTCCGGACCGGGCCGTTCTGCATGCCATCAAGGTTGTGCAGGATGCAATTTCTCCAGGCAGCGTCCGCCTCATTATCGAGCTGTCTTCGGGAAATCTTCGTTTCTTGAACGGCTATGGCGCCGGGCACCAGCAGCTGCGACAAAGCATTGCTGGGTGGAAGCTGGAATTCGTGGCGGGTATCAATGACGAAGCCGGGCTGATGCTGCATTCGGCGCTGTGCGACACTGATCAGGCAACTTTGCCATGTGACAATATGGCGCTGAAGAGTTTCTTCATCTCGGCGATGGGCGACTGGCTGCGTGCGCATGCCGACGCGGTGCTGGCTTTTACCAGCGAGAGCACGGCTGTGGTGC
>NZ_JBFRDW010000612.1:0-3720 GCF_052113985.1 Pseudoduganella sp. RAF53_2
TAGTTAAACAATATCACCTTTAGACAATAGGCATTTCCATGAAAAAACTCATCCTCGCTTCTGCGCTGGTCTTCGGCCTGGCCGCCTCCGCCCAGGCAGGCGTGCTGACCTTTGACGATATCGGCACCCCGGGCGGCATCACCGGCTTGGGAAGTGGTTTCGTTGAACAGGGCTTCCGGTTCAGCGCAAATTCCGACGTCGTCGACGTATCGCCGGCCGGCAGCTGGAGCAATGGCGTCGGCGATGGCCACAGCGGTCACTTTGCCGCCCTCAACGACTTCTCGGGCGATATGGATATGACCAAGGTGGGCGGCGGCACTTTCTCGGCGCAGTCGCTGTGGCTGAACGGTTGGCAAGGCGCCGCGTTCACTTCCCATGTACAAGGCCTGCTGAACGGCGTGGTGGTTGGCGATGTGGCCGTCACCTACAGCAACCCTTGGCAGCTGGTCAACCTGGGCTTTACTGGAATTGACACTTTGCGCGTCTCCGGTGGCATTTTCCTGGTGGACGACATCACGGTCAACGCTGCCGCCGTACCGGAACCGGGCAGCCTGGCCCTGGTCGGCCTGGGTTTGGCCGGTGCGGCCGCCCTGCGCCGCCGCAAGCAAAAAGCCTGATAGATCGAAGCAGCGGGGGCTGCGATAATAGCGTTCTTTTGAATCTTCGAAGCACGCTATGGCCCTCGCTCTCAACCTGATCATCATCGTCCTTGCCCTGGTGACCCTTGTCTATCTGCTGAAAGGAAAACCGCAGGCGCCAGCCTTTACGCCCAAGGACAAACCAGCCGCCGGCTCCTACACGCCGCTACCTGAAGGCGAGCCTGCCCACCACTGGTCCGACAATGGCCGCTTCCAGCTGGAAGTGCTGGGCGAGTCGCGCTACTACGAGACCATCCGCGAACTGGCGGGCGAGCACGGCGATGCCAGCGCCGATGTGCGGCACCCTGYCCTGCTGCTGCCGGACGATCATAATCCCTACGAAGACAAGGCCGTTGCCGTCTTCCTCAGTGGCCACATGGTCGGCTACCTGGCGCCGAAAGACGCTATCGCTTTCCGCGAGCGCCTGGCGCGTCTGGATCTTTCCGGCAAACTGACGTCCACCGAAGGCGTGGTGCGCGGCGGCGGCCTGTATGAAGGCAAGCGCCTGTCTTATTCCGTCAACCTGGATATCGAACCAAACGCCTGACCTCCTCGCATCGGAGTATCATTGCCTGATGCAAGTGAGGAGGCCGATATGGACCGTGAACGCGCAAAGGCCGGCGACGCCGTCCGGCCAATCGGCTGGCATCGCAAGATGCTGGTAGTCCGCACCATGCCCGGTCCCAATGGCACCGGCGATGATGACGATGTCGTGTGCCGCTGGCACGATCGCGATGGCGTCCACCAGCAAACCTTCAAAGCGGGCCAGCTGGAGGTTCTGAACTCTGCCGCACAGGCGCATAACCCCGCGCGCCGGACCCTGATGTGAAGTAAAGGCTGAGCACAGCCGCCAGCACGCAGGCAATGCCCGCCAGCTGGCGCGGCCCGATCGCCTCATCCAGCAGCCACCACGCAAAAATCATCGCCGACGCCGGCGTCACCGCCGTAAAGAGCGAAGCCTCCGCGCCGCTGACGCGCGCCGATCCCGCATACCAGAGCACATAGCCGCCCACCGTCGGCACCAGTGCGTAGTAAGCCACCGCCGCCAGCGCCGGCGTACCCGCTTGCGGATGAGCTTCGCCCAGCGCGGGGCCGATCGCCAGCAGCAGCCCCACACCGCACATGATGGTCGACAGGGGCAGCGCACCAAGCGGCGTACGCAGCTTCTTGTTGAGCAGGACGAACAGACCCTCGCAGGCAACGGCACCGAGCACCAGCAAGTTCCCTTGCCAGCCGCTCGCGTCGCCGCTACGGGTTGTCGCAATCAGCACGCCGGCCGCCGCCAGCACCAGCGCCGCGATCAGCGCGGGTTTGGGACGTTCCCCCAGCACGAACACCGCCATCAGTGCTGATACGACCGGCAGCGTGCCTAGCACCACCGAAGCATTTGCCGCTGAGGTGTGCTGCAAGCCTGTCATCAGCAGCACGGTGTAGCCGACGCTGCCCGCGCCCGCTTGCRGCACGAGCAGCATTGCATCGTGCTTATCGGGACGCGGCAGACGCTCGCCTTTCACCCGCATCAGCAGCAGAAAGACCGGTAGCGCCAGCGCCAGACGCAGCGCAGTTGCGGTGAACGGCGGCAGTCCCGCCGCAATCAGTTTGCCCGCAACGACGGTGCTGCCCACCGTCAGCGAGGCCGCCGTGAGATACAGATAACCCAGCATGATTCCTCCCTCAAAAACTTCGAGGGTAGGCAGGCGCGGCGGCGGCGTCTTGAACGTTATTGCTGTCAGGCGCAGGCGCGCGCGTAGGCGRCGGGCGCGATGCCGTATTTGCGGACGAAGATGCGGGTCATATGGCTTTGGTCGGCAAAGCCGCTGGCTGCCGCGGCTTCCGCCAGCGGCGTGCCGCGCGCGATCAGCGCACGCGCCATGGCAATGCGGCGCTGAACGAGGTAAGCATGCGGCGTGAGTCCCGTCGCGCGTCCGAATGCGCGTACCAGATGGAAGCGGCTGATGCCGGCTGCTTGCGCCAGGTCGTCCAGCGACAGTTCGGCCCGAGGGTCATCGTCAATCAGCTCGCGCGCCCGCAGGACGCCCGCTGGCCCCGGTGTCCGCACCCGTGCCGAAGCCGATGCGGGTGCCGATGCGGACGTTGAGGCGGAGTCCGCGCCGCGGTCGCGCGGCCAATACAACGTCTGCGCCATCAGCCGTAGCAGCTCCTGCTCAGCGGCCAACCCGGCGGCCGCAATCTGCGGCTCCGTCACGGCGCGATACAGCGCCACGAACGCCGCCGGCAGCCGGGCATCGTGCATCACCGGCTCGTTGAACTCCAGCTGCATCAGCCGGCCCTCGCTGACGTCACGCACCGCCGCGCCTACCACCGGCGGGTCAAGATACAGCATGCGCCACGAGCGCACGCCATCGCCAATCGGCATCCCGTCATGTACTTCGCCCGGATTGACGGTCACCAGATCACCCGCCCCGGCCTCCACCATGCCCCGCCCGCTGAATGACTTCTGCGCTCCGCGCACAAACAGGCCAATGCCAAATTCTTCGTGCGTGTGCCGGGAGAACGAATGATCGCTACAGGCCTCCACCGCGTGGACGCCCGGCAGGGTACAGCGAACCGACCGGAATTGAGCACTGGCCATCTGGATAAGAATCTGAGGTGTCAGCCGGCCAGTATAAGGTAAGGCGCGTGGGCCAGTGCACCTGCGCCGCGCCGCAACGTCGTGCATCGGCATAGATATGCTCAATGAGTGCGCGGCCTACGCCAACGCCGCGCGCATCGTGCGCAACAAACAGGTCTTGCAGATAGCAGTGATTGTCCGCCGTCCAGGCAGATCGATGATAAATCGAATGCGCCAGGCCCAGTGCGCGGTTTCCCGCTATCGCAAGCACCGCATGCACTGGCTCGACGGGGTCCAGCAAGCGCGCCCACGTCTTGCGCGTCACGGAATCAGGGAGATCAACATCGCAGCACCGTTGATAGGCTTTCCATAGCGGAAGCCAGATATCAAAATCCTCGCTGCCGATGACCTTGATCTCCCCTGATTCCATGTCACCGCTGGTTTCAGATCGAGCCAGCCGGCGCAACGGCTGGGAAGTCTTTCTCGGGATCGAACACGTTATTGATAAAG
>NZ_JBFRDW010000613.1:0-3699 GCF_052113985.1 Pseudoduganella sp. RAF53_2
CCCGCGGCGAGTGCGGCCGCGTCGGCGCAGGCAGTCACCGCCGCACCGCTCGCTGCCGTCTCTTCGCCTGCGGATGCAGCCGCGCCGGGCATCTCCATGCCGCCTCTGCCGGCCTTCGACGTCCTGCCAAGTGACCTGCCGGCCTACCTGGCGGCAGTCGAGCGCGACATCATCATCCGTGCGCTGGCGCAGACCAGCTACAACCGCACCCAGGCTGCTCAACTTTTGGGCATCAGCTTCCGCCAGTTGCGCTACCAGATGCAGAAGCTGAACATCCAGGAACCCGAGACTTAAACCCGGTGGCCGCCACATCATGGCGGCCACCCGCATCTCGCCATGGGTTTATAATGCTGTCCCCCGGCGAATTCCCAGGCCCATTCTGTAGCGTTTTTGCCAACGCACAACATCCTGCCACTGCACAATTTTGCTTACTTATTGAGCAATAAATTCAAGCAGTTAGTGCTTGCTCACAGCCRATCGCCCGTCAATTCCGGCGATATGAAAAGTCAATAGAAATATTGTCCGGCATGAAAAAAATTGGCCTTGTGCGAGCCGGAAGCGGTCACTACAATTAGTGGATGGATTTAACCGATTCACTAGATGTAGTGGTCGTAGTTGCCGTAAGAAAACAACCCTAATACGCGTTATCGTGGGAGCAAAAATGCAATCGACTCAAGATACCTCCATCACCCCAGTGCCACAAGCACCGGTATCCGCAGGCGCTGACGCTGGCGGCCTGAGCACGCCGGCGAGCACGCTGGGCGACTACCGCATCATCCGCCGTAACGGCGCGGTGGTGGCGTTCGAGCCGTCCAAGATCGCCGTGGCCATGACCAAGGCCTTCCTTGCCGTGAACGGCGGCCAGGGTGCAGCGTCCGCGCGCATCCGCGAACTGGTGGAGCAACTCACGAATAACGTGGTGAACGCCCTGGTGCGTCGCCAGCCATCCGGTGGCACTTTCCACATCGAAGACGTGCAGGACCAGGTGGAACTGGCCCTGATGCGCTCCGGCGAACACGACGTGGCACGTTCCTACGTGCTGTACCGCGCCAAGCACATGGAAGAGCGCCGCCTGAAGAAGGAAGCACAAGGCGCGACCGCTGCCGCTGAACCGCAAATCAGCGTGACCGAAAACGGCGTGCGCCGTCCGCTGGTGATGCAGGAAGTGCGCGACCTGATCGGCGCCGCTTGCTCCGGCCTGGAAAAGCACGTCGATGCCGACGCTATCCTGGCTGAAACCGTCAAGAACCTGTACGACGGCGTGCCGGTCGAAGAGCTGCACAAGTCCGCCATCCTGGCTGCCCGCGCGCTGATGGAAAAGGACCCGGCTTACTCGCAAGTGACCGCCCGCATCCTGCTGCACACCATCCGTAAGGAAGTCTTCGGCAAGGAAACCGCGCAAGCCAAAGCTGCCGCCGAATACATCGAATACTTCCCGAAATACATCGCCAAGGGTATCGAGAACGAGCTGCTGAATCCTGAGCTGGCCAAGTTCGACCTGGCCAAGCTGGCCAAGGCCCTGGTAGCCGACCGCGACCTGCAGTTCGGCTACATCGGCCTGCAAACCCTGTACGACCGCTACTTCCTGCACGTGCGCGATGTGCGCATCGAAATGCCGCAGGCTTTCTACATGCGTGTCGCCATGGGCCTGTCCCTGAACGAAGAAAACCGCGAAGCGCGCGCCATCGAGTTCTACAACCTGCTGTCGACCTTCGACTTCATGTCGTCGACCCCGACCCTGTTCAACTCGGGCACTCTGCGTTCCCAGCTGTCTTCCTGCTACCTGACCACCGTGTCCGACGACCTGGAAGGCATCTACGACGCCATCAAGGAAAACGCACTGCTGGCCAAGTTCGCCGGCGGCCTGGGTAACGACTGGACCCCTGTGCGTGCACTGGGCGCCCACATCAAGGGCACCAACGGCAAGTCGCAAGGCGTGGTGCCATTCCTGAAAGTAGTGAACGACACCGCTGTGGCAGTGAACCAGGGCGGCAAGCGCAAGGGCGCTGTCTGCGCTTACCTGGAAACCTGGCACATGGACATCGAGGAATTCCTCGACCTGCGCAAGAACACCGGCGACGACCGCCGCCGCACCCACGACATGAACACCGCGAACTGGATTCCGGACCTGTTCATGAAGCGCGTGATGGAAAAGTCGCACTGGACCCTGTTCTCGCCATCGGATTGCCCGGACCTGCACGACAAGGTCGGCAAGGCCTTCGAAGAAGCCTACCTGGCGTATGAAGCCAAGGCGGAAGCCGGCGAAATCCGCGTGTGGAAGAAGATCGAAGCGCTGGACCTGTGGCGCAAGATGCTGTCCATGCTGTTCGAAACCGGCCACCCATGGATCACTTTCAAAGATCCTTGCAACATCCGTTCGCCGCAGCAGCACGTGGGCGTAGTGCACAGCTCGAACCTGTGCACCGAGATCACCCTGAACACCAACGCCGACGAAATCGCCGTCTGCAACCTGGGTTCCGTGAACATGCCTGCCCACATGAAAGAGGGCAAGCTGGACCACGYCAAGCTSSAGAAGACCATCCGCACCGCSATGCGCATGCTGGAYAACGTGATCGACATCAACTACTACGCTGTCGACAAGGCCCGCAACGCGAATATGCGCCACCGTCCGGTCGGCCTGGGCGTGATGGGCTTCCAGGACTGCCTGCACATGATGCGCGTGCCTTACGCTTCGCAGGAAGCGGTAGCTTTCGCCGATACCTCGATGGAAGCGGTCTGCTACTACGCTTACCTGGCGTCGACCGAGCTGGCGGAAGAGCGCGGCCAGTACGAATCGTACAAGGGTTCCCTGTGGGACCGCGGCATCCTGCCGCAGGACTCCGTCAAGCTGCTGGCTGAGCAGCGCGGCGGCTACCTGGAGCAGGACCTGTCCGCCTCGATGGACTGGGCGCCGGTGCGTGAGCGCATCGCCAAGTTCGGCATGCGCAACTCGAACTGCGTGGCGATCGCTCCGACCGCAACCATTTCGAACATCATTGGCGTGTCTGCTTGCATCGAGCCGACCTTCCAGAATCTGTATGTGAAGTCGAACTTGTCCGGTGAGTTCACCGAGATCAACGCCTACCTGGTGCGCGACCTGAAAGCCCGCGAACTGTGGGACGAAGTGATGATCGCCGACCTGAAGTATTTCGACGGCTCCCTGAGCAAGATCGACCGCGTGCCGCAAGACCTGCGCGATATCTATGCGACCGCCTTCGAAATCTYGCCAACCTGGCTGGTGGAAGCTGCCTCGCGCCGCCAGAAGTGGATCGACCAGGCACAGTCGCTGAACATCTACATGGCTGGCGCTTCCGGTAAGAAACTGGACGAGACGTACAAGCTGGCATGGCTGCGCGGCCTGAAGACCACTTACTACCTGCGCACCATCGCTGCGTCGCACATGGAGAAGTCGACCACCCGTACCGGCGCGCTGAACGCTGTGTCGGCCAATGCTCCGGCCGCCATGAACGCCGCTCCGGCCGCTCCGGCTCCTGTTGAGGCAGCTCCGGCAGTGGAAGAAGGCGCCGCCTGCTACCTGCGTCCTGGTGACGACGGTTTCGAGGAATGCGAAGCCTGCCAGTAATACAATAAGAACCAATGGCGTGAGGCGAGTGGCTGCCACATCGTGGCAGCCACTTGGTTTCCGCCTCGGGTTTAAAAGCTTAATTAGAAGGAACTCAACAAAATGCTATCCTGGGA
>NZ_JBFRDW010000614.1:0-3698 GCF_052113985.1 Pseudoduganella sp. RAF53_2
GGCAATCACCACGTCGCAGCCGCCTGCGTAAGCCAGGAATTCTTCGGCAGCGCGGCGCACGGCCGCGTGGTCGGTCACATCCGCGACATAAGCGCGGTGACGTTCGGGAGAGGGGAGGGATGCGATCAGCGCCTGCAGCGCCTCGCCGCGGCGCGCCAGCAGGCCGAGCGTGGCGCCTTGCCGCGCGTATTCCGCGGYCATTGCGGCGCCCAATCCGCTCGATGCGCCAGTGATGAAGACGCGCTTCAAGGCAGTGTTACTTCTTTTCCGCCTTGGCCTTGGCCACCAGGAAGTCCATCACCTGCAGTGCGTTCTGCTGTTGCTGGGCTTCGGACATTGGCGCGGTAGCGGTATGGTTGGCGATGTAAGGCGAAGTCAGGTACTTGCCGTCGATCGCGATCATCGGCCAGGAATCCACTTCATAAGCCTCCATCATCGGATCGGTGTGTCGCACGCGGGCTGCGATGCCGAAGCCGCGGTAAGTGTCGATGAATTTGTTCTTGTCGATGCCGTTCTTCTCGATCCACTCGAACACTTGCTCATCGCGGTTCAGTCGATTGTGCTCAACGTGCATCGCGTTGAAGACCTTGTTGTGATACTGCTCGACCAGGCCCAGCGCTTCCAGCGTGAAGAACAGCTTCTGCTGCGGCAGCACTTCCTGGCCGCGCGACACGTGCACGCGCTTGAAGACGATGGTGTCGCCCTGCTTCTTCACCCACTCGGCCAGTTTCGGCTCCAGTGCGTAGCAGTGAGGGCAGTAGTACGCGAAGAACTCGATGACCTCGACCTTCTTGCCGGTGTCGGTCGACTGCGGCGCTTTCAGCACGGTGTATTCGGCGCCCGGCTTCGGATCAGCCGGAGAAGCCAGCGCGCCCAGCGCAGCGAAGGACAGGGTAGTCAGGACCAGGAATTTCTTCAGGATTTGCATCGCGTATCAGCTCCTTATTTTTGGGTGCGTACCACGGCGGCATCAATGCCGTTTTCGGACAGTTTGCTGCGAACCTTGTTCATTGCTTCCACCTGCGAGAAAGGACCCATGCGCACGCGATGCAGCACCACGTTGTCGTTGGTGCGGTCGGAAACGCTGGCCTCAAAGCCCAGCAGGGCCAGTTTGGCGCGGGTTGCTTCCGCATCGCTGATTTCGCGGAAGGCGCCAGCCTGCAGATAGTAGATGTATTTGTCTTCGGTAGTCGACGGCGCAGGAGCAGCCGCCTGGGTCGGCGGTGCAGCGCTGTTGACTGGCGCCGGCATTGCCGGCTTATCCGCCGCAGGAGCCGGCGCCGGCGCCGGTTTCGGTGCCGCCRGTTTGGCTTCGCCCTGCGCCTGGATATTGTCCACCACGCGCTGCAGCTCGTCGGCAGGCGGCGCCTTGTTCTCTTTTTCGAACTCGTTGTTCGCCTTGCGTGCCGCTTCCTTGTTGCCGTACATCGGCTTGTTCGGATCGGAGATCTGGCCGTCGGCCTGGTCCGTCTTGCCGGCTTTGGGCGCGCGGTCGGTGAAGGGGCTCTGTCCTTTGGTGATCATCAGGGCCACCACAACTGCGATGACCAGGCCGATTACGAGGCCGATAACAATACCTACCAGCGTGTTGCCTTGCTGGCGCAACGAAGGGGGAGTGCGAAAAGTCATCGTGCGGTGGGTCCTTGGGATTACATTTGCCGGGGTTACATTTGATTTGGTGCGGAGACGCCGATCAGAGCCAGGCCATTGCGCAGCACCTGGCGCGTGGCGACCATCAGCGCCACACGGGCCAGCTTGGTCGCTTCGTCTTCCACCAGCACCTTTTCGGCGAAGTAGAAGGAGTGCAGGGCGGCTGCCAGGTCACGCAGGTAGAAGGCTACCTGGTGCGGGCCCAGTTCGGACTGGGCGCGGGCCAGCATTTCCGGATACTGGGCCAGGGTGGCCAGCAGGGTGGCTTCGCTTGGCGCGGTCAGCGGGGACAGATCGACATCGGTGATGGTCTTCTCGTCGCCGCCCCAGTTTTCCAGCATGCGGCAGATACGCGCGTGGGCGTATTGCACGTAGTAGACCGGGTTTTCGTCGGAATTCTTCAGGGCGACGTCGACGTCGAATACGAATTCGGTGTCGGCTTTGCGGGAGATCAGGAAGAAGCGCACGGCATCGCGGCCCTTGGTGATTTCGCCGCCACCGGACCATTCGATCAGGTCGCGCACGGTCACGTAGGAACCGGCACGCTTGGAGATTTTCACCTCGGCGCCGTCCTTCATCACGGTGACCATCTTGTGCAGCACGTAGTCAGGGAAGCCTTGCGGCACGCCCAGGTTCACGGCTTGCAGGCCGGCGCGCACGCGGGCGATGGTGCCGTGGTGGTCGSWRCCCTGCACGTTGATCGCTTGCGTGAAGCCGCGCTGGAATTTGACGATGTGGTAGGCGACGTCCGGCACGAAGTAGGTGTAGCCGCCTTCGGTCTTGCGCATCACGCGGTCCTTGTCGTCGCCGAAGTCGGTAGTGCGCAGCCACAGGGCGCCGCCGTCTTCGTAGGTGTGGCCGCTGGCGATCAGCTGTTCCACTGCCTTCTCTACTTTGCCGTCGGAGTACAGCGAGGATTCGAGGTAGTAGTTATCGAACTTCACGCCGAAGGCCTGCAGGTCGATGTCCTGCTCATTGCGCAGGTAGGTCACGGCGAAGTGACGGATATTTTCCAGGTCTTCCACGTCGCCATTGCCGGTTGCCGGCAGGCCGTCGGATGCAGACACGGTCTTTTTGGCCAGGAAGTCGGTGGCGATGTCGGCAATGTAGTCGCCGTTGTAGGCCGATTCAGGCCATGCCTGGTCACCCGGCTTGTGGCCTTTGGCGCGCGCTTGCACGGACAGGGCCAGATTCTGGATCTGCACACCGGCGTCGTTGTAATAGAACTCACGGGTGACCTTGGCACCTTGCGCCTCGAACAGCGAGGACAGCGCGTCGCCCAGTGCCGCCTGGCGGCCGTGACCCACGTGCAGCGGGCCGGTCGGGTTGGCGGAGACGAATTCGATGATGACGTTCTTGCCGGCCAGCGCATCGCTGCTGCCGTAGGCGGCGCCTTGCGCCAGCACGGTTTTCACGACGGCTTGCTTGGATGCTTCGGTCACGCGCAGGTTGATGAAGCCTGGGCCGGCGATTTCGGCGGCGGCCACCAGCTGCTTGCCTGCCGGGTTGTCGAGCAGGGCGGTGACGATTTTCTGCGCCAGCTCGCGCGGGTTCATTTTCAGCTGTTTGGCCAGCTGCATGGCGATATTGCAGGCGACATCGCCGTGCGACGCGTCGCGCGGACGCTCCAGCACTACGTTGGCCTTAACTTCGGTGCCTTCCAGAATCGGCGCCAGCGCGGTCTGGAACAGGGAAATGATCTCTTGCTTTTGTTGGGCGAGCATGTCGTGAAAGCGGCACGGGCCGCATGATGTAAACGTCTGAAAAGACGGACATTATACTTGTTTGCAAGAAGGGCTCAATTGCAATAGCCGGACGGCTGCCGGGGTACAATCCTGCTTTTATAGTATTTACGCGTGCGGATGGCGGGCGTGATATCAGGATTGCAATGACTAAGAAAGAACGCCCAACTCTGTCCCTCAAACCCAAGGCGAAGCCAGCACCCGCCGCTGCCCCCGCGGCCCGCAAGCCTGGCCCCCGCCCAGCCGACGCCCCGCGCCCGGCAGGCAAGCGCCCGGACGCGCCGGCACGCTCGGACGCGCCACGCG
>NZ_JBFRDW010000615.1:0-3696 GCF_052113985.1 Pseudoduganella sp. RAF53_2
GCCTGCCGGGGGATCGCCCCGCCTGCCGGGGGATCGCCCCGGCAGGCAGGATCAGGATTACTTCGCTTTCGCGGTGATGATCGCGTCGGTCACGTGCTTCGGTGCCTCGGAGTAGTGCTTGAACTCCATGGTGTAGGTAGCACGGCCCTGGGTTGCGGAACGCAGGATGGTCGAGTAGCCGAACATCTCGGACAGAGGAACCTCTGCCTTGATGATCTTGCCGCCGCCGCCTGGGATCTCGTCCATGCCCTGCACCATACCGCGGCGGGACGACAGGTCGCCCATCACGGTACCGGCGTAGTCTTCCGGAGTCTCAACTTCCACAGCCATCATCGGCTCCAGAATCACTGGGTTAGCTTTACGGCAGCCATCCTTGAATGCCATCGAGCCTGCCATACGGAACGCGTTTTCGTTCGAGTCCACGTCGTGGTAAGAACCGAAGGTCAGGGTGACTTTAACGTCAACCACTGGGTAGCCCGCCAGTACACCGGTGTTCAGGGTTTCGCGCACACCCTTCTCAACTGCAGGGATGTATTCGCGAGGAACGGTACCGCCCTTGATCGCGTCCACGAACTCGAAGCCCTTGCCGGCTTCTTGCGGTTCGATGGTCAGCACAGCGTGGCCGTACTGGCCGCGGCCGCCGGACTGCTTGACGAACTTACCTTCCACGTCGGTCACGGTCTTGCGGATGGTTTCGCGGTATGCCACTTGTGGCTTACCAACGGTCGCTTCCACGCCGAATTCGCGCTTCATACGGTCAACGATAATTTCCAGGTGCAGCTCGCCCATACCGCCGATGATGGTCTGGCCGGATTCTTCGTCGGTCTTCACGCGGAAGGACGGGTCTTCCTGTGCCAGGCGGTTCAGGGCCAGGCCCATCTTTTCCTGGTCAGCCTTGGACTTCGGCTCAACAGCCTGCTGAATCACTGGCTCCGGGAACACCATGCGTTCCAGCACGATCACGGACGACGGGTCGCACAGGGTTTCACCGGTGGTCACGTCTTTCAGGCCCACGGCAGCGGCGATGTCGCCAGCGCGCACTTCCTTGATCTCTTCACGCTGGTTAGCGTGCATCTGCAGAATACGGCCCAGACGCTCTTTACGGTTCTTCACCGAGTTCAGCACGGTGTCGCCGGAGTTGATGGCGCCGGAGTACACGCGGAAGAATGCCAGCTGGCCCACGAACGGGTCGGTCATGATCTTGAATGCCAGCGCGGAGAACTTCTCGTCGTCAGCGGCCTTGCGGGTCACTGGCTGTTCGTCTTCGTCGGTGCCGCCCACTGGTGGGATGTCCACTGGGGATGGCAGGTATTCGATCACGGCGTCCAGCATCGCTTGCACGCCCTTGTTCTTGAAGGCGGTACCGCACATCATCGGAACGATTTCCGAAGCGATGGTACGTGCACGCAGGGCCTTCTTGATGTCGGCTTCCGGCAGATCGCCTTCTTCCAGGTACTTGTTCATCAGCTCTTCCGACGATTCGGCAGCTGCTTCCACCAGCTTCTCGCGCCACTCTTGCGCTTGATCCTGCAGTTCAGCAGGGATATCGCGGTAGTCGAACTTCATGCCCTGGGACGCGTCGTCCCAGATGATGGCCTTCATCTTCACCAGGTCGATCACGCCGGCGAAGTTGTCTTCGGCGCCGATCGGGATCTGGATCAGAACCGGGTTGGCCTTCAGGCGGGAACGCATCTGTTCGTAGACCTTGAAGAAGTTGGCGCCGGTACGGTCCATCTTGTTCACGAAGGCCAGACGAGGCACCTTGTACTTGTTAGCCTGACGCCACACGGTTTCAGACTGAGGCTGCACGCCACCCACTGCGCAGTAAACCATGCAGGCGCCGTCCAGAACACGCATCGAGCGCTCAACTTCAATGGTGAAGTCAACGTGGCCCGGGGTGTCGATGATGTTGATGTGGTGCGGCTGGAAGTTGTTGCCCATGCCTTTCCAGAAGCAGGTGGTCGCAGCGGAGGTAATGGTGATACCACGCTCTTGTTCCTGCTCCATCCAGTCCATGGTTGCTGCGCCGTCGTGCACTTCACCAATCTTGTGGTTCACGCCGGTGTAGAACAGCACGCGCTCGGTAGTGGTCGTCTTACCTGCGTCGATGTGAGCGGAAATACCGATGTTACGGTAGCGCTCAATGGGGGTCTTGCGGGCCATAGTTAATCCTAAATCTTTGAATGGACAAAACCGAGCAGCATTTTTGCGATCAAAAATGTGCCCGGCCTGAACAACATAAGGGGCCGGGCGAGCCGGCCATATATTTTAGTGGCTTTTAGAAGCGGAAGTGCGAGAACGCCTTGTTCGCTTCAGCCATACGGTGCACCTCGTCACGACGCTTCATCGCGCCGCCGCGGCCTTCCGCAGCTTCCATCAGCTCACCGCCCAGGCGTTGTGGCATGGACTTTTCGGAGCGCTTGTTAGCGGCTTCACGCAGCCAACGCATGGACAGGGCCAGGCGGCGTACTGGACGCACTTCAACCGGCACCTGGTAGTTAGCACCGCCAACGCGGCGGGACTTAACTTCAACCATAGGCTTGGCGTTGTTGATTGCTGCGGTGAACACTTCCAGCGGGTCCTTACCGGACTTCGATTGGATGTGGTCGAATGCACCGTAAATGATGTTTTCAGCAACAGACTTCTTGCCGGACAGCATCAGAACGTTAACGAATTTAGCGACTTCGGTGCTACCGAATTTTGGGTCCGGCAGAATCTCGCGCTTGGGTACTTCACGACGACGTGGCATGTTATTTCCTTTGTCTTCAGTTGAGCGCCACTGTTTTGGCACTCGCGGAGGCCATCATAGCCTTCCACTTACTCGGTCTCGCGACCGCCTCAACTCATTAAATTGCAAGAATTACTTCTTAGCGGCCTTAGCACGCTTAGCACCGTACTTGGAGCGAGCCTGCTTACGGTCTTTAACGCCCTGGGTATCCAGAGAGCCGCGGACCATGTGGTAACGCACACCTGGCAAGTCTTTTACACGACCGCCGCGCAGCAGAACAACGCTGTGTTCCTGCAGGTTGTGGCCTTCACCGCCGATGTACGAAATCACTTCGAAACCGTTGGTCAGACGCACTTTTGCAACTTTACGCAGTGCCGAGTTAGGCTTCTTAGGAGTGGTGGTGTACACACGGGTGCACACGCCACGCTTTTGCGGGCAGTTTTCAAGTGCCGGCGATTTGCTCTTCACGACCAGCTTGGTACGTGGTTGGCGAATCAATTGATTGATGGTTGGCATCGTTCTTAATCCAACAAAATTACAGCATTGACATCCCAGGCAAGCCTGCCTGGGGGCTAAAACCGATTCTCTCGTCAATCGCAGCAGAGGCGCGGAAAGCCACCCTCACTGGAGCGGCCTGATAAACGCGTATACGATGCGCAGACTAAATTGAGAACTCGCGAGTATATACCCCGTCGACAGCTCAGTCAATGGGTTTTGCTGAATAATGTGGCAGCATTGCGGTCCCATGAAGATGGGAAATACCACCATAATAGCGCTCGTTTTTGCCCATTTCCGGACTTTATGCGTTTTCTGCTGCGCCCTGCCCACTTAGTTATCCTGCTCAGCTACCTCGCGCTGTCGGCCGTGCCCTTCGTGCCGCTGCTGCTGGGTAAGCCGCTGGACCAGCCCTGGCAGCTGGCGGGCATCGAAGTCATGGCGTGGACGGCGGTGTGGGCCATCTTCAAGCG
>NZ_JBFRDW010000616.1:0-3685 GCF_052113985.1 Pseudoduganella sp. RAF53_2
GCCTGACATGATCCGCCTGTCCGAACTGGAGCTGGACGCCCTCGTCGAGCTGTTCAATATCGGCGTGGGACAGGCGGCGAGCGCCATGAGCGAAATCGTCAACGAAACGGTGACGATGTCGGTGCCTTCCATCAGCTTCCTGAGCCGCGCCGCGGCCGCCAAACTGCTGGCCACCAAGAGCACAGGCAGCGGCCGCATTTGCGGCATCAGCCAGCACTACGCCGGCGCTTTCCAGACCGACGCCATCCTCATGTTCCCCGAGGAGAAAAGCCAGCAGATCGTGCGGCTGATGGTGGGCGAGACGATGCCGCTGGAAGAATTGTCGGCAATGGAACAGGAAGCCATGAGCGAGATCGGCAACATTCTGCTGAATAGCTGCGTGGGAGCGCTGGCGAACATCTTCGAGCGCGAGCTGCAAGGATCACTGCCCGCCTACCACGTCGGCTACAGCGAAGAGCTGCTGGCCTTGTCCGGCGCGGGCGAATCGATGGTGCTGATGCTGCACATCGAATTCACGGTCGAACGCCAGCAGATTTCCGGCGACGTGGCCTTCATCATGGACGTGAGCGCGCTGCAGGATTTGAAGGTGCATGTGAATTCTTATCTGGCGCGCGCCATGGGTGGGGCCTGAACCATGCAGCCCTTGCTGCAAAGCGTGCTGGATACGATTGATGTCGGCGCTGTGGTGCTGGATAGTGAACATCTGGTGGTGTTGTGGAATCGCTGGATGGGCCAGCACTCCGGCGTCACCAGCACGGAAGCGCTGGGCCGCAATTTCTTCGACCTGTTCCCCGACCAGCGCGGGCGGCGTCTCGATGGCGCCGTGACGCAGGCACTCCGCAACAATATGCCTTCGCTGCTCTCGCAAACGCTGAACCGCTGGCCCCTGCCCCTTTACGCCAGCAAGGCGGAAGCGGAACAGGGCGAGCGCATGCATCAGGCGCTGACGGTTACGCCCATCAATATGCCGGGCGAGGAACGGCATTGCCTGATTCAGATTAATGACGTGAGTGCCGCTGTGCTGCGCGAGAATCTGCTGCGCGAGCAGGCCATGGCCCTGCGCTCGCAAACCCTGCTGGATGATCTGACCGGCGTCGCCAACCGCCGCCATTTCGACATCGCCATCGACCGCGAAGCGCGCCGCGCGCGCCGCACCGGCTCGCCCCTGTCGCTGATGATGCTGGATATCGATTACTTCAAGGCCTACAACGACCACTACGGCCATCAGCAGGGCGATGCCTGCCTGGAAGCCGTATCGGCTGCGCTGGCGACGATGCAGCAGCGTCCCGCCGACCTGTTCGCGCGCTACGGCGGCGAAGAATTTGCCGTCATCCTGCCCGATACGCCGGGCGATACGGCCCTGCAAATGGCGCACTCCATGTGCCGCAAGGTACGCGACCTGCACATCCCTCACGAGGCGTCGCAGGCGCCGCATAAACTCATCACCATCAGCATCGGCGTGGCCAGCACGGACAAAGGCCATCCCGGCGAAGTCTATGATCTGATCAATGCAGCCGACCGCGCCCTCTACCACGCCAAAGCCTGCGGCCGCGACCGCGTCGAGACGCTGGAGATTTAAAGGAAGGTCGCCAGGTAGTCGATGAAGGCACGGCTCTTGGCCGGCAGCTGGCGGCGCGAGGGATAGTAAAGGTAAAGCGGAAAAGTCTCCTCGCTCCAGCTGGGAAAGAGGTCGACCAGCTGGCCCGACTTGATCATTGCTTCCGCCGTGAAGCACATCACCTGCGCAATGCCGAAGCCTGCCAGGCAGGTTGAGTACAACGTGGCGCCGTCGTTGACGGTGAGCGCGCCGCTGACCTGCACTGTCTTGCGCTTGCTGCCGCGATGGAATTCCCATGCAAACGGCCGTCCCGTCACCGGGTCGCGGAAGTGGATGCATTGATGGCGCCTGAGATCTTCCGGCTTCGCAGGCGCGCCGTGACGGGCGATGTAGGCTGGCGATGCGACAGTCAGAATGCGCGTTTCCATCAGCTTGCGCGCCACCAGCGTTGATGGCTGCGGGTGGCCGAAGCGCAGGGCGAGGTCAATGCCGTCTGCAATCAGATCGCCCAGATCATCACGTGTAATCAGTTCCAGCTGCAAATCGGGATGCGCATCGAGGAAAGCGCCGAGGCGCGGCCCCAGTACCAGCTTGGAAAAGAAGGGATCGACGTTCACGCGCAACCGTCCGCGTACTTTCACCGCGCCTTGCGAGGCATCGCTGACGCATTCTTCCAGCTCTGACATCAGCGGCAGCACCTGGGCATAGAAGCGGCTGCCTTCGTCCGTCAGCGTGAGCGAGCGCGTGGTGCGCTCGAACAGGCGTATGCCCAGCCGCGCTTCGAAGCGCGACACGGCACGGCTCACGCCGGACGGCGACATGTCCAGCACCTCGCTGGCGGCGGCAAAGCTGCCGGTATCCACAATCGCGGCCAGCACTTCAACGCCTCTGAGAATTCCTTCTTCCATCAGCACATTCTAATTGATGATTCGTAGTCATGAAAGAAGTGCGATCCATGCCATCGTCAAATGAGTGCAGCGCCGCGAAAATGGCTCCACTTTCTCATCAAGGAGCACATCATGTACGTCATCACTGGAATTACCGGACAAGTCGGCGGCGAAGTTGGCCGCACCCTGCTCGCTGCAGGACTGCCTGTGCGCGCCGTCGTGCGCGACGCTGCCAAAGGAGCGGCCTGGGCTAAGCAAGGCTGCGAGATCGCGCTGGCTGACATGGCCGATGCGACAGCGCTGACCACTGCTTTTGCCGGCGCCGAAGCCGTCTTCGTCCTGCTGCCGCCAAACTTCGATCCGGCGCCCGGCTTTCCTGATACCGAAGCGCGCGTGGCAGCGCTGTACGAAGCACTGATCGCCGCCCAGCCCAAGCGCGTGGTCTGCCTGTCCACCATCGGCGCACAGGCCACGGAGGCCAATCTGCTGAACGCCCTGCGCATCATGGAGCGCAAGCTGAGAGACCTGCCAATGCCGGTTGCCTTCCTGCGCGCCGGCTGGTTCATGGAAAACATGATCTGGGATATTGCGCTGGCCAAAGCCACCGGCATCGTTCCCAGCTTCCTGCAGCCGCTGGATAAGCCTGTGCCCATGGTTGCCACCGTCGACGTAGGCCGGGTTGCCGCCGAGCTGCTACGCCAGGAATGGCAAGGCGTGCGCGTGGTCGAGCTGGAAGGCCCGGCGCGCGTGTCGCCGAATCAGATCGCCGAATGCATGTCGCTCGTGTTCAACCGCACCGTGGAAATGGAAGCCGTCCCGCGCGACCAGTGGGAAGCCCTGTTTCGCAGCCAGGGCATGAAGCATCCCCTGCCCCGCATCCGCATGCTGGACGGCTTCAATGAAGGCTGGATTGAATTTGAAGGCCCGAACGTGCACAAGGGCGAGGTACCCGTGAGCGCCGTGGTGGAAGCGCTCGCGGGCAAGACAGCGTGACGATCAGCTGACGGAGAGCGCCAGCACAGCCAGCGAATACACGGTGAGCGCGATCACCGACATGAAGAGCAGCGCGCAGGTACGCCACAAGCCTTCGTAGCGCGTCAGACCATAAGTACCGCGCAGCTGCTTGTACATGTGGAATGGCGGGACAAAGCAGAACAGCACGCCCGCCGTGCCATTGAAGCCGTAGTAGCTCAGGATCGCTACCACCACAAACAGCAGCGACATGAAGGAGAGCGAATAC
>NZ_JBFRDW010000617.1:0-3679 GCF_052113985.1 Pseudoduganella sp. RAF53_2
CTCATATAGTGCCCCACAGCTCTCTTATTCCAACTAAAAATGATCGAATTCCTCATCGGGGTAGACGGTGGTGGCAGTGGTACCCGCGTGCGCCTGGCGCGCATTGACGGCGTCGCGCTGGCTGAAGGCACGGCCGGTCCATCCGGTCTGCTGCACGGTATCAAAAGCGCCTGGTCGGCCGTCGAAGAAGCCGCCGCACAAGCCTTCACCAACGCTGGTCTGCCGCAATCGCCGCGCGAAAACGTCGCAATTGGTCTGGGATTGGCAGGCGTCCACAACAAACAATGGGCCGCCAACTTCGTGGCCGCCAATCCCGGCTACGCTGCCGTGGCGCTGGCAACGGACGCCTTCACGACCGTGCTGGGCGCCCACGAAGGCCAGCCCGGCGCCATCATCGCCCTGGGCACCGGCAGCGTCGGCGAAATTCTGCATGCGGACGGCACCCGCCATGAAGTCGGCGGCTGGGGTTTCCCTGCCGGCGATGAAGCGGGTGGCGCATGGATCGGCATGAAAGCCATCAACCATATCCAGCACGTGATCGACGGCCGTGCCAAGCCAAGCGAGTTCGCCAGCRCCGTGATCGAAGCCTGCGGCGGTGACCGTGACCGTATCCAGGTGTGGCTGGCCAACGCCACCCAGACCAATTACGCCCAGCTGGCGCGCATCGTCCTGCAGCACGGCGACAGCAATGACGTGGCACGCGAAATCCTGATCGAAGCCGGCAAGCAGGTCGCCCTCATCGGCGATGCGCTCGATCCGGCCCGCAAGCTGCCGATCGCCTTGTGCGGCGGACTGGGTGAACCGCTGCGGGCCTATCTGCCGAGCGAACTGCTGCAAAGGATCGTTCCACCGAAAGGCGATTCCGCTGCGGGCGGCCTGCGCCTGATCCAACAACATCTGAAGGAGTAGCCCGTGCTATCCCAGTTGAGTGATTTCCGGCCGGACGCCGACAGCGACACCCCTCTGTATATGCAGCTGGCGAACAAGCTGTCGGACGGCATCGCCAGCGGCGACTGGCGCGCCAACGAGGCCCTGCCCTCGGAGCGCGTGCTGTCCGAGATGCTCAACATCTCGCGCGTGACAGCGCGCAAGGCGATCGACATGCTGTGCGACCGCGGCATGCTGACCCGCAAGCGCGGCTCGGGTACTTACATCACGCCGAAACTGGAACAGCCGCTCTCGCGCCTGACCAGCTTTTCCGAAGAGCTGCGCCAGCGCGGCTTTACGGCCGGCTCGCGCTGGTTGCAGCGTGAGATCGGCATCGCCGCGCCACTGGAGCTGCTGTCTCTCGGCCTGTCGCCCAACATGCCGGTCGCGCGCCTGAAGCGCCTGCGGACGGCGGACGATGTGGTGATGGCCATCGAAACCTCGACCATTCCGGCAGCCTATATGCCGAATCCGAACAGCGTCACCGATTCGCTGTACGGCTATCTGGAAGCGAATGGCACGGTGCCGATGCGCGCCCTGCAGCACATCCGCGCCATCAATGCCAATACTGAACAAGCCCGGCTGGCGAACATCGCTCCCGGCACGGCCATGCTGCACATCACGCGCGTGAGCTATCTTGAAAACGGCGCAGCAGTGGAATTGACCCACTCTTTCTGCCGTAGTGATTATTATGAATTTGTAGCGGAGTCGCGTCGATGACCGAGTCAATCAAAGGCAATATCCTGACACCATTCGGCTGGGTGAACGGTGAGATCGCGTTCGCCGATCGCATCGCGAATATCAGCGGCAACAGCAGCGATCCAACGCTCAACAGCGACGATTACATCCTGCCCGGCTTTATCGATCTGCACGTGCACGGCGGCGCCGGCAAGGATGTGATGGAAGGCGGCGACGCGGTACACGCCATCGCCCGCATTCATGCCCGCCACGGCACTACCAGCCTGCTGGCCACCACCATGACCGCTCCGCCGGAAGACATCGACCTCGCACTGACTGYGATCGGCAAGGCCGTCAAGCAGCGCGGCAAGAACGAGGCGCGGGTGCTGGGCGCCCATCTGGAAGGTCCGTACATCAACTCCGGCAAGCTGGGTGCGCAGCCGAATTTCGCCCGCCCTGCCACGCTGGCCGAAGTGCAGCGCCTCGAAACCATGGCGCCGCTCAAAGTGATTACCGTTGCGCCGGAAATCGCCGGCCACCTGGAACTGGTGCGCGACCTGACCAATGAAGGCATGCGCGTACAGATCGGCCACACGCTGGGCTCTTATGAAGAAGGCGTGGCGGCACTGGAACACGGCGCGTCCGGTTTCACCCACCTGTTCAATGCCATGAGCGCCCTGCACCACCGTGAGCCGGGCATGGTCGGCGCCGCGCTGGCGCATGCCGAATTTGCCGAACTGATTCCGGACCTGCTGCATGTGCATCCAGGAGCGATCAAGACCGCGCTGCGCGCCATTCCGCGCCTGTACTGCGTGACCGATTCCACCGCTGCCACCGGCATGCCGGACGGCGAGTACATGCTGGGCCGTCACATCGTCCACAAGTGCATGGGCGGCGTGCGCCTGCCGGATGGCACGCTGGCCGGCTCCACGCTGACGCTGGACCAGGCGCTGCGCAATCTGGTCGGCCTGGGCATCGACCTGGCCGATGCGTCCAAGCGCGTGTCGACCCACGCCGCCGACTATCTGGGCATCGATGAGCGTGGCCGCCTGAAGCCGGGCGCCTATGCCGACCTGGTGGTGCTGGACCGTGAACTGAATCTGAAAGCCGTTTATATCGAAGGAGAACGTTGTGACCTCAATGATGCTTAAAGAAGCCCTGTCCTCCGCGGAGTGCGTCGCCGAAGCGCTGGCGCACGATGCGGACCGCTACGCGGAACTGGGACGCAAATTGAGGAGCACGTCCTTCTCGACCGCGCTGACCGTGGCGCGCGGCAGCTCGGACCATGCTTCCAATTACATCGCCTACCTGATCATGTCGCGCCTGGGCCGTGTGGTGGCATCGTTGCCGATGTCGCTGGTCACGCTGCACAAGTCGCCGCTGATCACGCGCGACACGCTGACCATCGCCGTATCGCAATCCGGCCAGAGCCCGGACGTGGTGGAACCGATCCGCTACTTCCGCGACGGCGGCGCCACCACCGTGGCGCTGGTGAACGATATCGACTCGCCGCTGGCGCACGCTGCYGAGTGGGCGATGCCGCTGCGCGCAGGTAAAGAACAGAGCGTGGCCGCGACCAAGAGCTTCATCACTTCGCTGGTGGCTGGCGCGCGCATGGTGGCGCAGTGGCAGAACGATCCCGAACTGATGGCAGGTCTGGATGCGCTGCCGGAAGCACTGCGCGCCGCTGGCCAGGCTGACTGGTCGCAGGCGCTGGATGTGCTGGCACCGGCCAAGAACATCATGGTGGTCGGCCGCGGCATCAGCTTCCCTGTCGCGCTGGAATCCGCACTGAAGTTCAAGGAAACCTCGGCCCTGCAGGCGGAAGCCTTCAGCGGCGCGGAAATCAAGCACGGCCCGATGGCGCTGATCGAAGAAGGCTATCCCCTGCTGATCTTCGCAACCCGTGGTCCGACCCAGGCTGGCCTGCTGGCGCTGGCCGACGAAATGCGCGGCCGTGGCGCACGCGTGCTGCTGGCGGCTCCGGATGATGTGGCTTCGCGCGATCTGACGCTGCCGGTAGCCTCGACGCCGGACCTGGACCCGATCGTGGCAATCCAGGCCTTCTATGTGA
>NZ_JBFRDW010000618.1:0-3667 GCF_052113985.1 Pseudoduganella sp. RAF53_2
CCGTAGCGATGCGCGGGAAGTCGCCGCCAATTGGGAACCTTTCAAAACGGTAGCCACCTGGTATTTATGGCGTAGTCTGGACCCGGTTCCGGTAAAATAGCGAAAATGGACGCCGTGCCGCCTGCCAAAAGCGGGTAGCCCTGGCGGTGAAACACTCGGAGGTACAATGATTAAAACGACTTTCCTCAATTTTGAACAACCGATTGCGGAACTGGATTCCAAAATTGAAGAGCTGCGTTTCGTGCAAGACGATTCGGCCGTCGATATTTCGGAAGAAATCGACCGTCTGGCTAAAAAGAGCCAACAGCTGACCAAGGATATTTACGCCAAGCTCACGCCTTGGCAGGTTTCTCAGATCGCTCGTCACCCACAGCGTCCATACACCATGGACTACGTGAACGAGATCTTTACCGACTTCCACGAACTGCACGGCGACCGCACCTATGCGGACGACCAGTCCATCGTTGGCGGCCTGGCGCGCTTCAATGGCCAGCCTTGCATGGTGATCGGTCACCAGAAGGGCCGCGACACCAAAGAACGCGCCATGCGCAATTTCGGCATGCCGAAGCCTGAAGGCTATCGCAAGGCGATGCGCCTGATGAAGGTTGCCGAGAAGTTCAACCTGCCGATCTTCACCTTTGTGGATACCCCTGGCGCTTTCCCTGGCATCGACGCTGAAGAGCGCGGCCAGTCCGAAGCGATCGGCCACAACCTGTACGTGATGGCCGAGCTGAAAGTGCCGCTGATCGCCACCATTATCGGTGAAGGCGGTTCCGGCGGCGCACTGGCAATCGCCGTGGGCGACCAGGTGCTGATGCTGCAATACGCGACTTACTCCGTGATCTCGCCGGAAGGCTGTGCTTCCATCCTGTGGAAGACCTCCGAGCGCGCTTCCGACGCTGCTGAGGCACTGGGCCTGACCGCGCACCGCCTGAAGGCCATGGGCCTGATCGACAAGATCGTCAGCGAACCGCTGGGCGGCGCTCATCGCGATCCGAAAGAAATGGCCAAGCTGCTCAAGCGCGCACTGGCCGATTCCCTGCGCCAGTTCCAGGGCGTCAAGACCAAGGACCTGCTGACGGCCCGTCACGAGAAGCTGATGAGCTACGGTAAGTTCAAGGAAACCAACGCGCCGGAATAATCCGCGCGTTCGCCAGCCCGTCCGATGCCCGGCGGGCTGACAGCATGAACCAGCAGCCCGCCTCACTCGACTCCCTCTTCGCAGCATCCCTCGCCGCGCTCCCGCGCGCGGCCGGGGAGGGCGTCGCCATCGCTCTCAGCGGCGGCCTGGACTCCTCCGCGCTCCTGCACCTGGCCCACGCCTTGTCCCGCGCCGCCGCGTCCACCGCTGCGCACTCGCCGCGCCTGTTTGCTTTCCACGTACATCATGGCCTCAGCGCCAACGCCGATGCCTGGCTCGCCCATTGCGAGCGCGAGTGCGCCGCGCTGGGCGTCACCTTCGCTACGCGCTACATCACGCTGGACGACAAGCGCTCCGGCACCGAAGCCGCCGCGCGCAAGCAGCGCTATGCAGCACTGGGCGAGATGTGCCGCGAACATGGCATCAAGCTGCTGCTGACCGCCCACCATCAGGACGACCAGGCCGAAACCATCCTGCTTCAACTGCTGCGCGGCTCCGGTCCCGCAGGCCTGTCCGGCATGGACGCCGCCAATCGCGCGCCTGGCCTGCTGGGCTCCGAAGACATCCTGCTCGCACGTCCGCTGTTGACTGCCAGCCGCGCCGAGCTCGAAGACTACGTGCGCGAGCACAGCATCGCCCACATCGAAGACGAATCCAACACCGACCAGCGCTACGCCCGCAACGCGTTGAGGCACAGCGTGATGCCGCAACTGGAGCGCGCCTTCCCCGGCTACCAGGACCGCTTCGCCCGCAGCGCCAGGCACGCCCAATCCGCGCAGCGCCTCCTCGACGAACTCGCCGCCGACGACCTCCACGCCTGCCTGCGCGATCCTGCTGCGCCCGCCACTGCGGATCGCCGCGCCGTTGCCGATGCGCCTTCCGATGCGGCCGCTGACCCGTCGAGCAGCGCCGCCGCGTCGCATGGCCGCGTGACCCATGCCGCAAGAGGCGAGGGCGTCGACCCACATTCAGGGCTGGACCTGTCGCGCCTGCGCGCCATGTCCGAAGACCGCTGCAACAACTTGCTGCGCCACTGGTTCGCGCAGCGCCAGATCCGTCTGCCATCGACCAGTTGGCTCGCCGAAATGCGCGAGCAGGCGCTGACCGCGCGCGATGACGCCAATCTGCGCGTCACCCATCCCGACTGCGAAGTGCGCCGCCACCGCGACACGCTCTACCTCGTCCCGCGCCGCCCGGCGTTGCCGGAAGTCGACCACCACTTCCGCTGGAATGGCGAAACGGCGTTGGCGTTCCCTGCATACGGTGGCACGCTGCACATTGAGCTGGCTGCGGAGGGCATGGACCCGGACTGGCTGGGCCAACAGCTGCTAACCATCGGCAAGCGGCACGGCGGCGAACGCCTCAAGCCCGCCCACAATCGCCCCACGCGCGATCTCAAGCACCACTACCAATCCCTGGGCGTTCCCGCCTGGGAGCGCGAAAGAGCCATTCTGATATCCATTCCTGGCCAACTTTTATATGCGAAGGGAATCGGCATGGACTGCCATAAACTGACCACTGGTCAGGCCCCGCGCATAGTTTTCCGCTGGGAAGCCGAATAATCTTCGTCTACAGTTGTCTATACGTATGTACTTATGCCAAATTGGTATGAGTTTAGTACCTTTTTGACTTGAGATTTTGCAACGCAGCATGTAGAGTAAAGGGCTCCTTTATCACATCAGTGCGGAAATACAAGCATGGCTTTAATTGTCCACAAATACGGCGGTACGTCGATGGGCTCGACGGAACGCATCAAAAACGTCGCGCGTCGCGTCGCCAAATGGCACGATGCGGGACATCAGATCGTGGTGGTGCCGTCGGCAATGTCCGGCGAAACCAACCGTCTGATTGCCCTGGCCAAGGAAGTGCAAAACCCGCCCGACCCGCGTGAGCTGGACATGATCGCCTCTACCGGCGAGCAAGTCTCCGTGGGCCTGCTGTCGATGGCGCTGCAAGCCATTGGCAAGGACGCGGTTTCCTACACCGGCTGGCAAGTGGCAATTAAAACCGACTCCGCCTTCACCAAAGCGCGCATCCAGTCGATTGACGATGCCCGCGTGCGCAAGGACCTGGAAGAGAACAAGATCGTCATCATTACCGGCTTCCAGGGCGTGGACGAGAACGACAACATCGCCACGCTGGGCCGCGGCGGTTCGGACACCTCTGCGGTGGCGATTGCCGCCGCATTGAAGGCCGACGAATGCCTGATCTATACCGACGTCGACGGCGTCTACACCACCGATCCGCGTGTGGTCTCCGAAGCGCGCCGCCTGAAGGCGATCACCTTCGAAGAGATGCTGGAACTGGCGTCCCTGGGCTCCAAGGTCCTGCAGACCCGCTCGGTGGAATTCGCCGGCAACTACCGCGTACCGACCCGCGTGCTGTCCTCGCTGACCGATCCGCTGATGGATCTCGCCGAAGAAGCCAGCTCGGGCACCCTGATTTCGTTTGAGGAAGACAAGAATATGGAACAAGCAGTTATCTCCGGCATCGCCTTCAACCGTGACGAAGCCAAAATCACCGTGC
>NZ_JBFRDW010000619.1:0-3666 GCF_052113985.1 Pseudoduganella sp. RAF53_2
GGCTACCTGAGCGACAACACCTGGCACCCGAAGTGGGGCCGCCGCCGTCCCTTCTTCTTTATTGGTGCATTGCTCGCGACGCTGGCGCTGATCCTGATGCCGAATTCCGCCGGCATCTGGATGGCCGTGGCCGTGCTGTGGATGATGGACGCATCCATCAACGTGTCGATGGAACCGTTCCGCGCCTTCGTCGGTGACAAGCTCGATGAGTCGCAGCAGACGGCCGGCTACGCGATGCAGACCTTCTTCATCGGCTGCGGCGCGGTGATCGCATCGCTGCTGCCCACCATCTTCACCGACTTTCTCCACGTGAGCAACGAAGCCGTCAACGGCGGCATTCCTGACTCGGTGCGTTACTCCTTCTACGCCGGTGGTGCTGCCTTCTTCCTGGCCGTGCTTTGGACCGTGCTGACCGCCGACGAACTGCCGCCGGAAGATATCGAGCAATTCCGCATGGAGCGCGCAGTGAAGCGCGGCTTCGCGCACTCGCTGAAGGAAGTCTTCGGCGGCTTTGTGCACATGCCTGCGACCATGGTGCAGCTGGCCTTTGTGCAGTTCTTCACCTGGATCGCGCTGTTCGCGATGTGGATCTACACCACGCCTGCGGTAGCGGACAATGTATTCGGCACTACTGATGCGCAGTCCAGCGCTTTCCAGTCCGCGGGTAACTGGGTCGGCATCATGTTCGCGGTGTACAGTGGCTTCTCCGCACTGGCGGCCTTCATTCTGCCGGTGTTTGCGCGCGCCACCAGCCGCAAATTCGTTCATATGAGCTGCCTGGTGATTGGCGGTGTAAGCCTGATCAGCATGTTCATGATTCACGATAAGAATATGCTGATGGTGCCGATGGTCGGCGTGGGCATTGCCTGGGCCAGCATCCTGACCATGCCATATGCGATTCTGGCCGGCGCGCTGCCTGCCAAGCGCATGGGTTACTTCATGGGCGTATTCAATTATTTCATCGTGATTCCGCAAATCCTGAGCGGTTTGGTATTGGGCTTCGTGACCAGGCATTTCCTGGGCGGCCACACCGTCAACACGCTGGCGCTGGGCGGCGCCTGCATGGTGCTGGCAGGCGTGCTGACGATGTTTGTGAAGGATTCGGCCAA
Organism: Pseudoduganella sp. RAF53_2; assembly: GCF_052113985.1. NCBI lineage: Bacteria > Pseudomonadati > Pseudomonadota > Betaproteobacteria > Burkholderiales > Oxalobacteraceae > Pseudoduganella > Pseudoduganella sp. RAF53_2. The sequence goes on from NZ_JBFRDW010000619.1 coordinate 1,110, forward strand.
GCCCGCGGCTTGATGCGTCTGCTGGGCGGCGGGTCAATGACCCGCCCTACGAGGCATCGCGGCGGCCCTGTAGGGCGGATCATCGATCCGCCGTGCGTGCGCCCTACCTCCGCCATTCGCGGCAAACTGTGGTTCGAAGAAACCAGTAGGAGCGAACGATGGCCATCCAGACAGTAGCAACGACTCCGATCCCCGGGCAGCGTCCGGGGACTTCCGGGCTGCGGAAGAAAGTAACGGTTTTCCAGCAGCCGTCCTATCTCGAAAATTTCATTCAGAGCGTGTTCGACACGCTCGGCGACACCAGCGGCAAAACCCTGGTGCTGGGTGGCGACGGCCGCTTTCATAATCGCGACGCCATCCAGATCATCCTGAAGATGGCGGCAGCCAATGGCTTCGCGCGCGTGCTGCTGGGGCAAGGCGGCATCCTGTCCACCCCGGCGACCAGCTGCGTCATTCGTAAACACGGCGCGTTCGGCGGCATCATCCTCTCCGCCAGCCACAACCCCGGCGGTCCGGACGGCGACTTCGGCGTGAAGTACAACAGCAGCAACGGCGGACCTGCGCCGGAACAGCTGACCGAGGCAATCTACGAACGCAGCCAGTCGATCTCGCGCTACCGCATCAGCGACGCGCTCGATATCTACATCGACTCGCTGGGCACCGAGCACATTGAAGACATGGCGGTGGAAATCATCGATCCCGTTGCCGACTATGCTGAACTGATGTCCCGCCTGTTCGACTTCGAGGCGATCCGCAAGCTGTTCGCGGGCGGCTTCACCATGCGCTTCGATGGCATGCACGCCGTCTCCGGCCCGTACGCAAAGACGATTCTCGAAGATATGCTGGGCGCACCTCACGGTACGGTGATCAATGCCGTGCCGCTGGAGGACTTCGGTGGACACCATCCCGATCCGAATCCGGTCAACGCATCCGAACTGGTAGCGCTGATGGCGGCGGACCATGCGCCCGATTTCGGCGCCGCATCCGATGGCGACGCGGACCGCAATATGATCCTCGGCCGCGAATTCGACGTGACGCCATCCGACAGTCTGGCTGTTCTTGCCGAGCATGCGCGCGTGGCGCCAGGCTATGCCGCTGGCCTGAAGGGCATCGCCCGTTCCATGCCGACATCGCGGGCTGCCGATCGTGTGGCCGAAGCGCTGGGCAYTCAATGCTATGAAACGCCAACTGGCTGGAAGTATTTCGGCACGCTGCTGGACGCGGGCCGCGCAACGCTCTGCGGCGAAGAGAGTTACGGTACTGGCTCCGACCATATCCGCGAAAAGGACGGCGTGTGGGCGGTGCTGTTCTGGCTTAATCTGCAGGCGGCAACCGGTAAGTCGGTGGAAGAAATCGTGACGGCGCACTGGGCGCGTTTCGGCCGCCACTACTACTCGCGCCACGACTACGAAGGTATCGATGCCGACGCCGCCAAGCTGCTGATGCAGGACCTGCGCATCAAGCTGCCCAACCTGCCGGGCAACACGATGAACCACTACACCATCRCTGCGGCGGACGATTTCGAATACACCGATCCGGTCGACGGTTCGCATGCGAGCCAKCAGGGCGTGCGCATCATGATGACGGATGGTTCACGCATCGTGTACCGCCTGTCGGGCACCGGCACGGAAGGCGCGACCTTGCGCGTCTACCTGGAGCGCTACGAAGCGGACGTCTCGCAACAACATATTCCGACGCAGCAGGCACTGGCAAGCCTGATTGCGCTGGCTGACAGCATGGCGAGCATCGTCATGCACACCGGGCGGACCAATCCGTCCGTCATCACATAATCAACGATAAAAGGAAAGGTCGCATGAAACTCACATCTCTTGCATTGTCCGTTCTGCTGGCTACCAGCGCGCACGCCGCGGCGCCTGCGAAACCGAAGCCATTCATGTGGGAGAATGCGACCGTTTATTTCCTTGTTACCGACCGCTTTGCGAACGGCGACAAATCCAATGACCTTTCATATCACCGCAAGGCCGATGCGGCGCCACTGCGCGGTTTCATGGGCGGCGATCTGAAAGGCCTGACGGCAAAAATCAAGTCCGGCTATTTCGATGACCTGGGCGTGGACGTGATCTGGACCACGCCTCCGGTGGAGCAAATCCACGCCGGCACGGATGAAGGCACCGGCAAGTCTTATGGCTTCCACGGTTACTGGGCGCGCGACTGGACGGCGGTAGACGCCAACCTCGGCACGGAGCAGGATTTCCGCGATTTCGTTGAGGCGGCCCATGCACGCGGCATTCGCGTTCTGCTGGACGTGGTGATGAATCATACTGGCCCCGTCACCGATGAAGATCCGGTCTGGCCTGCCGACTGGGTGCGCACCGAGCCGCAGTGCCAGTACAAGGATGTGCCGACCACGGTCAGCTGCACCCTGGTGAAGAATTTGCCGGACGTGCGCACTGACAGCAATGAGTCCGTTGTGCTGCCTGAAATCCTGATCGCGAAGTGGAAGGCGGAGGGGCGTTACGAACGTGAGTTGAAAGAACTGGATGATTTCTTCGCGCGCACCGGCTATCCGTGTGCGCCGCGCTACTACCTCATGAAG
>NZ_JBFRDW010000620.1:0-3640 GCF_052113985.1 Pseudoduganella sp. RAF53_2
GTTCAGACCCTGCGCTCGTGTACCTTCCTGCCCGCTGAATAACTGGCCGCGATCACGCGGTCGTCGCCCAGCAAGGCCAAAGCAAACAGCTGTTCTTCCAGGCTTTCCGTGTTGACGCTGCGCCGCGCCAGCAGCGGCGTCGCTTGCGGGTCGATGACAATAAAGTCCGCTTCGCAGCCGGCCGCAAAGCTGCCGATCGTATCGTCCAGCTGCAGGCTGCGCGCCGCACCCAGGGTAGCCAGGTAAAACATGCGCATGGCAGGCAGGTAACTGCCCTTCAAGCGCGCTACTTTATAGGCTTCATTCATCGTTTGCAACATGGAGAAGGAAGTGCCACCACCCACGTCCGTCGCCAGCGACATCAGCATGCCGTGCTTGTCGGCCTGTTCGAAGTCGAACAGGCCGCTCCCCAGGAACAGGTTGGAAGTCGGGCACACCGCCGCGGCGGACCTGGTTTCCACCATGCGTTCGCGGTCGCGCTCATTGAGCCAGATGCAGTGACCGAACACGGCGCGCGGACGCATCATGCCGTAGCGGTCGTACACGTCCAGATAGCTGCGGGCTTGCGGGAACAGCTGCTGCACCCAGGCGCATTCCTCCTGGTTTTCCGAGACGTGGGTTTGCAGGAAGGTATCCGGGTACTTCTGCGCCAGTTCGCCCGCCAGTTGCAGCTGCGCCTCCGTGGAAGTCGGTGCAAAACGCGGCGTGATGGCATACAGCGAGCGGCCGTGCTTGTGCCAGCGCTGAATGAGTTCCTCGGTGTCGCGCGCGCCCTGTTCCGCCGTATCGCACAGGAAGTCAGGACAGTGGCGATCCATCATCACTTTGCCCGCGATCATGCGCAGATTACGTTGCTCGCTGGCGGTGAAGAAGGCGTCCACCGATTGGGGATGGACGGTGCAGTAGACCATGGCCGTGGTGGTGCCGTTGCGCAGCAGCTCGTCGAGGAAGAATTCAGCGGTCTGCGCGGCGTGCGCCGGATCGGCGAATTTGCGCTCGGTCGGGAAGGTGTATTGCTCCAGCCAGGGCAGCAGGCCTGGCGCCGGTGAGGCAATCATGTCCGTTTGCGGATAGTGGACGTGAGCATCGATAAAGCCCGGCATGATGATCTTGCCGCGGTAGTCGTGCACTTCCGTGTCCGGCGGCAGTGCGTCCTTCAGCGTGGCGTAGTCGCCAGCTGCCTGCACCTTGCCGTCTTCCACGATCAGCAGGCCATCTTCATGCCAGGCGTGGGCGCGCTCGGTGAAGGCCGGATCGGCGTGAAAGTGCAGCAAGCCTGCTCGGTAGGCCTGCACATTGTGCGTTTTGTTCATACTGTTTATTCTTTCGTCTGGTCTTCCCAGACCATCAATAACTGGGCGGCGACCGAGGCGGCAATCACCGCTGGTGCCTTGTTGATGATACCCGGTATGCCAACAGGGCACACCATGCGCTCCGCGCTGAAGCCTTTCGCTTCGAGGCGGGAGGTGAATTGCGCGCGCTTGGTTTTGGAGCCGATCAGGCCGAACCAGCCCACATCGGCACGCGCGAGAATGGCTTCGGACAGGCGCTGGTCCAGCGCGTGGCTGTGAGTCATCACCAGGTAGCTCGCATGCGGTGGCGCCTCGTCCACGCAGGCTTCCGGCGTATCGGTTGCTTCAATCCGCACATTGGCCGGGATCTCGGAGGGGAACATATCGTCGCGTTCGTCGACCCAGGTCACGGTGCAAGGCAGCTCCCCCAGCGCACGCACGATCGCGGCGCCAACGTGGCCTGCACCAAACAGAACCAGGTGCGCGCGCGGCGTCAGGCAAGGATCGACCAGCCAGCGGCGGCCCGTTGCATCGGTCGCCAGTCCTGCCGGGCCATGCGGCAGATCGGCCGGCGGCTGCACGCCAGCCAGCAGATGCCCCTGCGCGTCCACGACCGCACACATCGGATCACCATCCAGCGCAACGTAGCGCCAGCTGTCGTCCCAGCGCCGCTCACGCAACGCCGCGAGAACTGCGGCCACCTCGCCGCTGACGAGTTCGAAGGTCAGCCAGACCACGCCGCCGCAGCACTGGCCCAGGCGCGGGCCGAGAGGAAAGCGTTCGTAGCGCGGCAGCTGCGCGCTGCGGCCGTTGCCGCCAGAAGCGGCTTCCGCCAGCATGCTGCGCGCGATGTCGAAGGCGCGATGCTCAAGATGGCCGCCGCCGATCGTATCGAACTGGGTGTCAGCCGTCACCAGCATCTTGGTGCCGGCTTCGCGTGGTGCGGAGCCCTCTACACGCGCGACCGTTACAAGGACGGCAGGCGCGCCGGGCGCGGTCATCCAGCCGCTCATTGTGCTTCCACAACCGCGATAGCGCGCAGGATTTCTTCGCTGGTCGCAGGCGCGTTCAGCGGAGGATTGATCTTGTGGCCACCGACCGCCGAAATTGCATCGCGAATGGCGAAGAACACGGAGAACGGCAGCAGCAGCGGCGGCTCGCCCACTGCCTTGGAGCGGTGAATCGAATCCTCCACATTGCGGTTCTCGAACAGCTTGACGCGGAAGTCCTGCGGGCAGTCCGAGATGCCGGGAATCTTGTAAGTGGACGGGGCATGCGTCATCAGCTTGCCCAGTGAATTCCACCACAGCTGCTCGGTCGTCAGCCAGCCCATGCCCTGAATGAAAGCGCCCTCCACCTGGCCAAGGTCGATGGCAGGATTCAGCGAAGCGCCGGCGTCGTACAGGGCATCGGCGCGCAGCAGCTTCCATTCGCCGGTCAGCRTATCAACCACCACTTCCGATACGGCCGCACCGTAAGCGTAATAAGAGAATGGATGGCCGTTCATGGTCTTGGCGTCCCAGTGCAAGCCAGGCGTGGCGTAATAGCCATCGGACCACAGCTGAACGCGTGCCAGATAAGCCTTCTGCACAATCTCCCCAAAAGGCAGCGATTGCCCGCTGACGTGGATCTCATTGCCAAAGAAGCGCACATCCGCCGCATCGCCGCCATACTGGCGCGCGGCAAACGCGGCAAGACGCTCGCGGATCTGGCGTGCGGCATCCTGGGCCGCCTTGCCGTTCAAGTCAGCGCCGGTGGACGCTGCGGTTGCCGAGGTATTGGCCACTTTGCTGGTATCGGTTGCCGTCACGCGCACGTGATCGAGATCCAGGCCCAGTTCATGTGCCACGCATTGCGCCACCTTGGTGTTGATGCCCTGCCCCATTTCCGTGCCGCCGTGATTGACCAGCACCGAACCGTCGACATACACGTGCACCAGCGCTCCCGCCTGGTTCAAGTGGGTCACATTAAAGGCGATGCCGAATTTCACCGGTGTCAGAGCCAGCCCTTTTTTCAGCACAGGGCTGGTCGCGTTGAATGCCGCCACCGCAGCGCGGCGTGCGCGGTACTCGCTGCTCTCTTCCAGCTCCGCCACCAGTTCATGGATGACGTTGTCCACGATGACCTGGCCGTAAGGCGCAACGTTGCGGTCTTCCTTGCCGTAGAAATTCAGGCGGCGGATGTCCAGCGGATCGCGGCCCAGGTTGCGTGCAATCTCGTCGATGATGTACTCGATGGCGATAGCGCCCTGCGGACCGCCGAAGCCGCGGAAGGCGGTATTCGATTGCGTATTGGTCTTGCCGCAGCCTGCGCGGATATCCACATCGGACAGGTAGTAGGTATTATCG
>NZ_JBFRDW010000621.1:0-3620 GCF_052113985.1 Pseudoduganella sp. RAF53_2
ATGCTGCAGCGTGCCGACGTATATAAGTCGCAGAGCGCTGAACAGCCTGAAGGTGGTATCGCCGGCGCGATCGACGTGCGCACCAACCGTCCATTTGATTTCAAAGGCTTCCAGGCCAGCGCGCAGCTGGGTGTGAAGAACAAGGATAAAGCCAAGGCCAATGATCCTGAAGGTTCGGCCATGGTGTCCAACCGCTGGAAGACCGRCATGGGCGAATTCGGCGCCTTGATCGGCCTGTCGCACATCTCCGACCGCTTCCATGAAGAGCGCGGCTTCGAAACCTTCCCGATCGATAAATTCTTCGCGGCGCCAAACCTGACCGGCCCGGATCTGGTGGGCATCCAGGACATCTTCGGCAAGCGTATCCGCCAGGCCGGCAATTTTGCCTTCCAGTGGAAGCCGAACAAGGACTTCGATATGTACGCCGAAGGCCTGTACTCCAAGTTCAAAGGCCACGACGAGACAGACTTCTTCGTCGGTCTGCCATGGGCGACTTCGCCTGACCAGATCAAGGTCACCAAGATCCCTGGCACCAACCAGACCGACACGATCGATTCGACCAATACTTTCACCATCCTGTCGACCCAGGCGCGCGCATCGACCAGCATCGCGCAGCAATACGCGATTGGCGCCAACTGGCGTCCGATGGATGGTCTGCGTGTGAGCAGCGAGATCGCCCGCACCATCAGTTCCTACGATTGGGTGAACCCGATCCTGGACACCAATCTGAACGTCGATCAGGTGCACGTGAAGACCGTGGTGGATGGCGGCGCCTTCGCGCAGTACCAGGGCGCTGGCCTGAATGATCCGTCCAAGATCTACCTGTTCCAGTTCTTCGACCGTTACGGCAAGGATCGCGGCAGCTCCACCGACTGGCGCGCCGACGCAACCTGGACGCCTGCAAGCGAAGGCTTCTTTAAAGAGTTCACCGGCGGCGTGCGCGTCAACGACCGCACGGCCAATTCCATCAAGTCGCTAGAAGGCTCGGTGGGCGCGATTCCTAACGTGACCATGGGCAGCATCCCTGGCCTGTCCTGCTCGACCCAGGCATTCTCTGTCGACTATGGCACGCCAAAGTGGAGCACGCCATGCCCGGACTTCATGGTGGCCAACACGAGCGTTGTGCGTAAAGCGGTAACCGGCACGGAAGCGGCCAAGGCGATCGACCCGGCGTCCTTCTTCCAGGACAAGGAAAAGAACTACGCCTTCTACGGCAAGGCGAAATTCGGTTTCGACGTTGGTGCTTATCCGGTTGACGGCGTGCTGGGTGTGCGCGTCACCAAGACCGACTCGGACCTGGTCGGTAATAACATCGTCAACGGCGCTTACGTGCCGATCAACACCAGCAGCTCCGATACCGCTGTTCTGCCGAGCGCGAACTTCAAGGTCACGCTGCGTCCGGACCTGCTGGCTCGCCTGGCGCTGACCAAGACCCTGACCCGTCCTGACTTCGCCCAGCTGAATCCAGCCACGGCCTACGTGAACTCGAACGGCACCACCACGCAGTCCACCGCCTCGGGCGGCAATCCGGATCTGAAGCCGTTCACCGGCAAGAACGCGGACGCATCCCTGGAGTGGTATTTCTCGCGTTCCGGTTATGCCAGCGCTACGGTGTTCCGTCATAACTTCGACGGCTACATCATGAACAAGATCGTTGCTGAGACCTTCCAGGGCGTGAACTACCAGACCACCCGTCCGTTCAACACCGACAAGGGCCACCTGCAAGGTGTCGAGCTGGCCTACCGCCAGTTCTACGACTGGCTGCCAGGTCCGTTGAAAGGCTTCGGTCTGGAAGCTAACTTCACCTACACCGAAGGCGGCATCACTTCCTCGATCGATCCGAACCTGGTTGGCAAACCATTCGCGGGCATGTCGCGCCAGTCCTACAATATCGTTGGACTATATGAGCGCGATGCGTGGTCGGGCCGTCTGGCTTACAACTGGCGTTCCAAGTTCACCCAGGTATACAACGACGCGCCGGGCAACCAGGGCACTTCGCCTCCACGTGACCTGATCGCTGCGCCGATGTCCACCCTGGACGGTTCGATCAGCTACAAGATCGCGAAGAACTTGTCTGTGAACCTGACTGGTACTAATCTGCTGAACTTCAAGTATCAGGATTACTGGGCAGATCCGGTGGTTTATCCGCGCGATACGCGCCGCTATGACCGCACCGTGGGCGTGTCTCTGAGCTGGAAGAACTGAGCGGAAACGGCGGGTCGATGATCCGCCCTACGGGCCGGAATTGGCCTACCCGCATTGCATCGTAGGGCGGGTCATTCGACCCGCCGTTTTGCTGTATGAGGTATTCGATGTCGAATCAAAAACTGTCGGTGCTGGAGAAGGTGGGCTTTGGCTCCGGCGATATGGCCCTGAACGTGGTGATCTCGTCGATGATGTTGATCATCACCTTCTTCTACACCGATATCTACGGCCTGCACACCGCCGATCTGGCGCTGCTGTTCGTGATCGTCAAAATCGTGGGCGCCTGCGCTGACCTCATCATGGGGCAGCTGACGGACCGCTTCAACGCCGCCATGGGGCGCTATCGCCCCTGGCTGCTGTTCCTCGCTGTGCCTTATGGCGTCAGCATCTTCTTCGCCTTCACCACGCCGCAACTGGCGTATGACGCCAAGCTGGTGTGGGCATACTCGACCTACATCCTGGCCACGGTCATGACGGCAGGCGTAGGCATTCCCTATATTTCGCTGATTTCGGGCCTCACCAGCGATCCGCAGGAACGCCTGTCGGCCAACGGCTACCGCCTGTTCTTCGCCAAGATCGGCGCCTTCATGGTGACGATTATCGTGCCGATCCTGGCGCAGCGCTGGGGCAACGGCAATGCGGCGGCGGGCTACCAGGCGGCCATGGCCGTGATGGCGGCAATCGGCGTGGCGATGTTCCTGTTCTGCTTCTTCACCACCACCGAACGTGTGCGCCATGTGGTGGAGCGCCAGTCCATCGCGGACCAGCTGAAAGTGCTGATGAAGAATGACCAGTGGCTGATCCTGTGTGGCGTCTGCGTAACCGGCACCGTGGGCTATGTGATTCGCGGCTCGGTGGCGATTTACTACGCCAAGTATTATCTGGGCGGCGACACCGGAACCGTGTCGGCCTTCCTGTCGACCGGCGTGGCGGCAGCCATTCTGTCCATGGTCGCATCGACCTGGATCACCAAGAGCTACTGCAAGGTCAAGCTGTTCCGCTACACCCAGCTGCTGGTGGCGGCGCTGAGCGTTGCCATTTACGCGCTGGTGCGTCCGGGCGATATGGTGCTGGCCTTTGTGCTGTACTTCCTGCTGTCCTTCATCGTCGACCTGCATGCGCCTGTATTCTGGTCCGCCATTGCGGAGACCATCGACTATGGCCAGGTCAAGACCGGCAAGCGGGTTTCCGGCTTCGCCTTCGGTGGTATCTCGGTGTGCCAGAAGGCGGGCATGGCGATTGCCGGCGGCCTGGTTGGCATCCTGCTGACTTATTTCGACTACCAGCCAAATGCCGCGCAAACGGCTTTCGCGCTGAACGGCATCGCCCTGATGCTGTCCGTGATCCCCGGCTTCTTCCACTTCCTGATGGGTGTACTGATGTTCAAGTACCGCATCAGCGACAAATACTACGAC
>NZ_JBFRDW010000622.1:0-3616 GCF_052113985.1 Pseudoduganella sp. RAF53_2
CGGTACAGCAGCTCCTTGGTGCTGCGCTGCAGGTGTTCAGGTTCTTCGTCCGGGTCGTCGCTGAACTCCGCGTCGGCCAGATCGGCGCTGTGGCGGAATTCCGGGAACAGTTCGAACAGCGCGCGGTCCCAGCCGTCTTCATTGGCTTGCGCCAGCGCGACAGCGATCGGCACGATATCGTTGTCGGCTGCGGTCTGGCCGGTCAGATAGGCGCCCTTCGAAATCACTTCTCCCGCCACTTCCAGCACATCGCGCGGCGCCATCGAGAACAGGATGGCAAACGCCGTGCAGCCCCAGTCGGTGGCCGAAGCTTCCTTCAGCAATTCGACGCGGCGCTCCTCATCTTCGGTACCGAACACGACGCCGTGGATGTGCGCGAACAGCGATTCGGCGATGCGCTCCGGATCGTCTTCGATCATATCGTCGGACCAGGTCGCGGCCAGGTAGGCCAGGCTTTCCGCCCACTGCTTCGGCGGCACCAGCAGCGTGGCCAGCGACAGCTTGCCACCGTCGAAGCCGGACATATGCAGCGCCGTCACATGCGGCGGAATATTCTGCAGCACTTCCACCACGGCCAGGTCACCGTGCTGTTCGGCGGCTTCGGCAAAGGCTTTCTCGGCATGCTCCAGCGAGCCTGCCAGTACGAGTTCGGTGACCTGCTTGCTGATTGCTGGCAGATTTTTATCGGACATCGCTTACTCCTCTCCCTGGTCAAAGATCTGGGCGAAATCGTCGCTCGCGCTTTCGTCGCGGTACTCGTCTTCGTCATCACCCTCGTCGCCCTCGGCCAGCTGGTCGAGGGAGGTATCGTCTTCATCCCACATGCGCGGATGCTTGTGCAGGAAGGCGGTGATGATGGCCTGGCGACCCAGGTCCGGGTAATTCTCTTCAATGGCTTCCAGCATCTTGGCCGGCGTGCCGTCCGGGCACGTTGCAGCGCCAAACACACGGGCCGGATCGCCGTATTCGAAGTCTTCAGCATCCTTCAGCACGGCCTTGGGATCATGGAACTCGATCACGTCGACCAGCGCGAAGGCCATCATGTTCAGGTCCTCGATGCCGCTGCCGCTGGCGTATTCGGCCATCAGCGTGTCCAGCATCTTCTTGTAATTCTTCTGATCGGGCGGATCGCCGAGGATGCCCTCGATCTGGCCGGCCAGCTCGCGCGCCTGGTAGGCGAACTCGTGGTGTACTTTGCTCATTACTGCTTGATTCCTTTGTTACGCAGCGGGCACGGAAACGCCGTGCAGGCTGAAGACCGAACGCCACTGGCTGTAAGCCTCGGCTTCGGGGTCGACAATGATGCGATGGTGCAGGCTCTGGTTGTACTCTTCGCGCCTGGCCGGGTCGGACAGCACCTCGTAGGCCTTCACGATGGCCTTGAAGCGCGCGTCGGCGCCGGGCTCCTGGTTGCGGTCCGGGTGGAAACGCATGGCCAGCGATCGGTAAACCTTCTTGATTTCCTCGTCCGAGGCATTGGGCGCGACACCGAGCACATTATATAAATTTTCCATAAGGAAACTCCGGAGTCGATTTTTAAACGTGCAAAGACGAATTATCCTATATAAAGGCACGGCCGTCCCATCATCGCCCCGGTCGTACGGTAAAATGGTGGACATTCGACTCTTTTTCCACCGTTTTCTTCCATGAGCAACGACAAAAACAGCACCGCAACGGCGCCAGCGCCGAATTTTCTGCGCAATATCGTTGAAAGTGACCTGACAACCGGTGCCCACGACCGTCCGGGCCTGCCATCCGTCATCACCCGCTTCCCGCCGGAGCCAAATGGCTACCTGCACGTCGGCCACGCCAAGTCCATCTACACCAACTTCGGTCTGGCGCGCGATTTCGGCGGCCGCTGCCACCTGCGCTTCGACGACACCAATCCGGAAAAGGAAGAACAGGAATACGTCGACTCCATCATCGACAGCGTGCGCTGGCTGGGCTTCGACTGGGAATACAAAGGCCCGGTAGGCGCCGGCGACCACCTGTACTACGCGTCGGACTACTTCGACAAGCTGTACGAGATGGCCGAGTACCTGATCAAGGTGGGCAAGGCCTACGTCGACAGCCAGAGCGCGGCCGACATGTCCGCCAACCGCGGCAACTTCAGCACGCCCGGCACCAACTCGGCCTTCCGCAACCGTTCCGTGGACGAGAACCTGCAACTGTTCCGCGACATGAAGGCGGGCAAGTTCAAGGATGGTGAGCACGTCCTGCGCGCCAAGATCAGCGAAGACGCCATGGCCTCGCCGAACATGAATATGCGCGACCCGGCGATCTACCGCATCCGCCACGCACATCACCACCGCACGGGCGACAAGTGGTGCATCTATCCGATGTACGACTACACCCACCCGATTTCGGACGCGCTGGAAAACATCACGCATTCCATCTGCACGCTGGAATTCCAGGATCACCGCCCGTTCTACGACTGGCTGCTGGCCACGCTGGCGGAAGGCGGCTTCTTCGAACAGCCGGTGCCGAAGCAGTACGAATTCGCGCGCCTGAACCTGACCTACATCGTCACCTCCAAGCGCAAGCTGCGCCAGATGGTGGAAGAAGGCATCGTGGACGGCTGGGACGATCCGCGCCTGCCAACCATGGCCGGCATGCGCCGCCGCGGCTTCACGCCGGAAGGCATTCAACTGATGTGCGAGCGCACCGGTGTGACCAAGTCCGATGGCTGGATCGACTTCGGCGTGCTGGAAGGGGCCGTGCGCGAAGACCTGGACCCGAAAGCGCCGCGCGCGATCGCCGTGCTGCGTCCGCTGAAACTGATCGTCGAGAATTTCCCTGAAGGCGAATCGGTGGAGTGCACCTCCCCTGTTCACCCGCACCATCCGGAACTCGGTCACCGCACCTTCCCGTTCACGCGCGAACTGTGGATTGAAGAAGAAGACTTCATGGAAGTGCCGACCAAGGGCTACTTCCGCTTCACGCCGCCAATCGACGGCAATCCGGGCAGCCGCGTGCGCCTGAAGTACGGCTACGTGGTGGAATGCACCGGCTACGACRAGGATGCCAACGGCAAGGTCACCGCCGTGCGCGTGAAGTATTTCGAGGACTCCAGGTCCGGCACGCCGGGCGCCGACAACTACAAGGTGAAAGGCAATATCACCTGGGTCAGCGTGGCTGCCGCGCTGGAAGCGGAAGTGCGCCTGTATGACCGTCTGTTCACCGAAGAAAAGCCTGATTCGGGCGGCCGCGATTTCAAGGAATTCCTGAATCCGAAAGCGCTGGAAAAGGTAAAAGCCTATCTGGAGCCAGGCCTGAAAGACGCCACTCCGGAGCAGCGCTACCAGTTCGAACGCCATGGCTACTTTGTCGCCGACCGCGTCGATTCGCAGCCGGGAAAACCCGTGTTTAACCGTATCGTTACACTGAAGGACAGCTGGGCGAAGTAAATGTAATCGTCCCTGTCTAGAACAAGAAAAGCCGCCTTCGGGCGGCTTTTTCTTTACTTGCTTTGATTTCAATCAATATGGCATAAATGCAACGAATACCTTATTGCATGCATTACGGAAAGTAAATATATTCAACCAACTTTCCCTCAAGGTATTCCTCTTGCCCACCAATCTGCTCAACCGTTTGTACTCGCCCCGCAAGCCAACCT
>NZ_JBFRDW010000623.1:0-3597 GCF_052113985.1 Pseudoduganella sp. RAF53_2
CAGTACGATCTCCTTTGTCCAGTCTTTTTTGATTTGGATTGTGACAGCAGTCGATTTCTGGGCGATAGCGGTTATGAAGACTATAACTCATCTAGCCGTTTATGCCGATGTTGGCCGGCTCACGCTGGCGGTCGCTGAACGCAAGCAGATTCAAAGTTTCCGGTAACTCTATGGATACTATTCGGCCAACATCTGGCAGTTGTTCGATGCTGATCGCGTTTTGGGGAAACGTGCGATTGAAGGAACGAACAGGTTCCTGGTTCTGATCCTTATATAAGGATCGGCCAAGAAAGTAAACGCCCTGTTCTATGACGGGCATCGGGGTATTGAGCTTTTTTTCTAAGACTACCAACCCTCTTACCGCAATCATCTCATATTCGTGCATTATGGGTAAGCGTTGCGGAAATCGACGCCCAACGACCTCTTGCTTCTCATATTACAGAGAAACTCCAAAAGGAAATTCTTTATGACCGCGTACACGCTTCGGCTGTAAGCTGTCAATTAGTTGAACTGAACCGCTTCACAATCATGCTCGCGGCCCTCCGCGACTTGGGCGGATTCAGACCGGCGGGAGCACCGTGTGCGGTGGTTGTTTTCAGTGCACATGGTGATTTTGATGAACATCGCACACAGTGGTTTCTCCTATGAAATCCACCGTGTGCGCTGTGACAAGTTCTATCTACGATAGAACAGGCATACGCTAGCACCCGGGAGTAGGTAGTTCCTGGCTTTTTTCGGGGCCGAATTTGTCCCATGCCTGCTTGACCGCCGCGATCTGCTTCTGGACCTTCTGCCTGGTCATTTGCTCGCCATAAATGGCTTCGAACATGCGCGCCGTAATAGTCGGGCTTTGATCGGCCAGCAAGTACGTTTTCCAAATCAGGTAGCGGACGCGGGCGGTCTGGTCCGCTCGTCGGTCCTTTGACAACCTTCCGGCGTTGGCCACCGCATGGCTGGCAATTGCGTGGCGCATCTCTGCCGATTGCTTTAGCTGGCGCTGTCGTGCAATCTGCTTGCTGGTCTTGATGGTCATCAGGTCCAGCCGGTGATCGTCGGTCAACGCCAGCCCCTTTGCATAATAGCTAGCGTTCTGATCGCGCCGCCAGGCAAATTCGAACACGTTTTTGGCGTTCTCGTGCCAGGACTCACCAGCTGGATCGAATAACCGCCGCCAGGACCGAAATCTTGTAGCAGGCCGCGCTCGCCTGGTATGCCAATGAAGATCACCCAGCCAGGTAATAAATCGAGCTTGGTCGGTGCTATCGCTCCTTGGGTAGCGGAAAGCAGGCGGGATTTCTCTCCGGTCCAGTTCGTGATGAACCTCCCAAAGCACAAGCGGGTCGCCAGTCGATTCAATGCGGGCAATCAGCGTTGAGGTGCTGTGCTCGGCCAGAGCCTCGGTCGACTCCCGAAAAGCCCGCCAAGCGGCTTCATTTACCTGCCTGGCGGCTTTTAGGGCAGGAACGCTTTGGATGCGCTCCCGCTCGCCTTCGACGGCCTCAGGAAACATCAATGGCGCGTGCATGCGAGTGAATTGATCCGCCCGATTCGTGGTCAAGGTGGCAGCCTTGAACAACGGCAGCGCCGCCAGCAGCGTCAACGAAGATAAGGACATCCACGCCATCTACAGTCGCCACATGGGTTTCTGGCGCTTGTGGTGCGTTGATAGTTTGCAGGATGGCGCAGTTCTCGCCTGTAACGAGTTCTGCAAATTCCATGTTATCGATGTAGGTTACTTGCATAGTTTGGTTTCGGTTACGGGTTTGTCGGTGGCGATGATCGTGTTGTCGCTCAGGAAGCGGGTGAACTCAGCGGCGTCATCTGCTGCGCACGCATACGCGTTTTGCATGCTCAGGGCGTACCTGGCATCCTGGAGGATGCGAACGAAATCAGCAGTCTGCTCAATCAAATATTCGTGTTCGTTGATCGTAGCGCTCATGCCGACACCCCGCCGCAAGAGGCTTTGATGCGTTCAGCTAGAAAAGCATCTATTGACGACTCCAACCAGCCGCTCGCGCGCTCAGATAATTTGATCGGTGCTGGGAAGGTGCCTTTTTTGATTCCAGCATAAATGCTGGATTTTTTGAGGCCCACGCGTTTCATTACAGATGGGAGGCGGAGCACTGACACTCCGCGAATTTCATAACTCATATTTCAATCCTAGTTAATCCGTTGCGGGACAATATCGTCCCTCGCAACTTATTGTAGTAACGACGTTCGACGATTCTTCTAGGAATTTGAAATATTTTTTTAGGCCGCTTTCCTGCCGAAATTTCCGGCGATGACCTTGCCGCTCGAAACACCATCAATGAAATCTGCCCAGTCCTGCATCATCACACGGCGTTCGGCTAAGAACTGCGCCCTGTCGTAAGCCGCAGCTATCTTGTCTTTCTGAGCGTGCGCAAGCTGGCGGTCTACGACCTCGTGCCGATAGCCCAAACGCTCCTTGATCGTTGACATGGCGAGTGCGCGGAAGCCGTGACCAGTCATGCGATTTTTGTAACCCATGCGCTTGAGGGCCGCGAGGATTGCGCCGTTGCTCATTGGCTTTTCGTGGTCGCGCTGATTAGGGAACAGGTACTTTCCCCCGCCGGTCAGTGCGTGCAGCTCCCGCAGCAGTTCAAGAGCTTGCGAAGACAGGCATACATGGTGGTTAGTGGTATCCGGGTTCACAGTCAGTTTGCCCCGCTTCATGCGGTGCCAAGGAATGATCCACTCCCCGGCCTCAAGATCGAGTTCGCTCCAAGGCGTTTCGATCAACTCTGACGTGCGCACGAAGACCAGCATCATCAAGCGCAGGGCGATGCGGGTCGGCTTGAACAGACGGGCGTCGTTCTTGTCCATCGCTGCCAGGAAGGCTGGCAATTCATCMGCAGTGATAGCGGCGAAGTGACCGGCCTTGACTGGCTTTAGCACATCCTTCATGTCCGCCGCTGGGTTACGGTTTTCAATGCCCTGTTGGCTGGCGTAGCTGAAAACGCGGGCGCACGTCGCCTTGATACGGTGTGCAATCTCTTGCGCGCCACGGCTTTCGATCTTCCGTAGCGCGGCGATCATGTGCTGGTGTTTGATCGAGCCAATAGGCATGGAACCAATCTGTGGAAAGATGTCTATCTCCAGCCGCCGTATAGTGTCTCGTGCTGTAGCAGTACTCCACGTCGACAGCTTGTTGCCGTGCCATTCGCGGGCCAGCTTTTCGAAGGTATTACCGTTGGCCTCGCTCAGCTCGCGCTGGCGCTCCTTCTTCTCTTGGCTGGGGTCAATCCCTTGGTCGAGCAGTTTGCGGGCCGCCAAGCGCTTGTCGCGGGCCTCCGCGAGCGTGACCTCGGGATACTTGCCAAAGGCGAGGGTTCGACGGGCTTCACCATACCGGTAATCCATGCGCCAATACTTCGCGCCATCGGTATTAACCAGGAGATAAAGGCCGCCCCCATCCGACAGCTTGTAGGGCTTGTCTTTGGGCTTGGCCGTGCGGGGTTGGATATCAGTGAGGGGAATTGCAAGTTTAGGCATATGACGGTATCTGTTTTGGCGGTATTTATAGATACCGTCAACCATACCGACAAAGTTACTGGATTTCAATGGACGCTACAGCAC
>NZ_JBFRDW010000624.1:0-3593 GCF_052113985.1 Pseudoduganella sp. RAF53_2
CCCTCGCCGTCGCCCCTGGCACAACCGTCGCCGCCGCAATTGCCACGGCGTCCGCCGGCGTAACGCGCCGCTCGGTTACCGGCGCGCTGCGGGCGCCGTTGTGCGGAATGGGCGTGTGCCAGGAGTGCCGCGTGACGGTCGACGGCCGTGCGCATGTGCTGTCCTGCCAGACGCTGTGCCGCGACGGCATGCAGGTCGTGACGGCGGAGGCGGTTGCATGAAGACGCTGTACGACATCATCATTGTCGGCGCCGGTCCGGCCGGGCTGGCGGCCGCGCAGGCCGCGGCAGCCAGCGGCGCGAGTATTTGCATCATCGACGACAACCCATTCGCCGGCGGACAAATCTGGCGCGGCGGTCCGCAGCAGCAGAAAGACAGCCGGGCGCGCGAGCTTTGGCAGCAAGTGCAGCAGGCGCCCAATATCAGCGTCCTGCATAGCGCCCGCGTTCTGTACGCACCGGCGCCCGGTGAGCTGCTGGTACAGCTGGAAGAGAGTGTGAGCGTGCTGCGCTACCAGCGCCTGATCCTCGCCACTGGCGCGCGCGAGCTGCTGTTGCCTTTCCCCGGCTGGACGCTGCCTGGCGTGACCGGCGCCGGCGGTCTGCAGGCGTTGAGCAAAGGCGGCTATCCAGTGGACGGCAAACGCATTGTGGTGGCGGGAACGGGACCATTGCTGCTGGCAGTGGCGGATACCTTGCGCTCACGTGGCGCGCAAGTGCAGGCCATCATCGAGCAGGCGCCGCGCGCAGCCCTGGTGCGCTTTGCGCTTGGCTTGCTGGCAACGCCGTCCAAAATTTCACAGGCCCTGCAACTTGGCAGCCGCTTGCGCGGAGTGTCTTATCGCAGCGGACGCTACGTCCGCGCCGCGTTTGGCGAGGGACAGCTACAGCGCGTTGAGCTGGACAACGGCGAGCTGATTGAATGCGATTACCTGGCGGTGGGCTATGGCTTGCTGCCGAATACTGAACTTGCACGCTCGCTGGGTTGCGCGGTCGGGCAGGGCGCAGTGCAGGTGGACGAGTGGCAGCGCACCAGCATGCCCGCGATCTACTGCGCAGGCGAAGGCACCGGCGTCGGTGGCGTTGACCTCGCGCTGGCGGAAGGCCGCATCGCCGGCCTGCACGCAAGCCGGCTAGCGGGCGCGGGTGGCGCGGCGTCCGCGCTGGCGGAGCGTGCGCGCTGGCGGCGGTTCGCGGGCCGCCTGGCGGAGGCTTTCAGGCTGCGCGAGGAAATCTCAAAGCTGGCGGCGCCGGACACCATCGTCTGCCGCTGCGAAGACGTGCCGCACAGCGACTTGGCGGTGCACGCCACCTGGCGTGCCGCCAAGCTGCACACGCGCTGCGGCATGGGGCCTTGCCAGGGACGCATCTGCGGGGCCGCAACTGCGGTGCTGTATGGCTGGCAGCCAGACACCGTAAGAACACCAATTTATCCGGCGCGTGCCGGCAGCATCATCGCAACGACAACTGAAACCTGAGGAGGCATCAAAATGGCAGCAGCAAAATGGGCAGGCGTATTCCCCGCAGTAACCACCAAGTTCACGGCTGACGAGGAACTCGACCACGCCGAAATGGAGAAACACTTCGGCTTCATGATCGACAGCGGTTGCCACGGTCTCGTGACCGGCGGCTCGCTGGGCGAAGCCAGCACGCTGACCGTGGAAGAGCGCCTGGAAGTCGCCAAAACCGCGATCAAGGTATCCAGCGGCCGCGTGCCGGTGCTGGCCAACGTCAGCGACACCCGCACCAGGACCGCCTGCCGCTTCGTGCAGGAAGCGAAAGATGCAGGCGTGGACGGCTTCATGGTCATGCCATCCGTGCTGTACGCCGCCGATGCGCGTGAAGCCAAGGACAATCTGCGTACGATCGCCGCCGCAGCCAAGCTGCCGATCATGGTCTACAACAACCCGGTATCGTACAAAGTCGACCTGACCCCGGCCGACTTCAAGGAACTGTCGGACTGCGAAGAACTGGTGGCGATCAAGGAATCGACCGACAACGTGCGCCGCATCACTGACCTGCGTAACGCCGTCGGCACCCGTTACCAGCTGTTCATGGGCGTGGACGACCTGTCCTTCGAAGGCCTGGCTGTTGGCGCGGACGGCCTGCTGGCCGGCCTGGTGGTCGCCTTCCCGAAAGAGACGGTAGCGCTGTACACCCTGATGAAAGCCAAGCGCTACGACGAAGCGCTGAAGCTGTACCAGTGGTTCATGCCGCTGCTGCACCTCGACGTATCGACCAAGCTGGTGCAAAATCTGAAACTGGTGGAGGCGCTGGCGGGCGTGGGTAACGAGATCGTACGCCGTCCGCGCCAGCCACTGCGCGGCGCCGAGCGTGAGGCCGTGACCACGATCGTCCAGCAAGCACTGGCGACCCGTCCGGACCTGAGCGGCCTGCTGTAAAGGACCCAGCCAAATGAGGAAGCATGCCGATCAACTATGTCCGGCGCCTGACGGGGCGCCAGCGCGCTGCGCAAGCTAACCGCCATCTCGGTTTCGCCCTGGCCTTCGTGGCCGGGGCCGCAAACGCGGGCGGCTTCCTCGCTGTCAAACAATACACGTCGCACATGACGGGCATCGTGTCCGCTGCAGCGGACAATATCGCCCTCGGCGCTTTCGAAGCCGCCGCCAGTTGTGCCGGCGCGCTATTCAGTTTTCTTGCAGGGGCGGCCTGTTGCGCCTTGATGGTCAACTTCGCGCGGCGCCGCCAACTGCACAGTGAGTTCGCTTTGCCGCTGATGCTGGAAGCCTTGCTGCTATTGGCTTTCGGCGTGATGGGAGCGTCCTTCGCACTGGCGGCGACCGTGATGCTGCTGTGCTTCATGATGGGGCTGCAGAACGCCGTCATCACCAAACTCTCGCGCGCCGAAATCCGCACCACCCACGTCACCGGCATTGTGACGGATCTGGGTATCGAGGCGGGGAAGGCGCTTTACTGGAACCGCGACCCGCAAGCAGTGCCGCATGTAGCTGCGGACTGGAAGCGGGTCGCTGTGCTGGCTGGACTGGTTGGCGCTTTCTTTGCCGGCGGTGTCGCCGGAGCGCTGGGATTCAGCAGTGTGGGTTTCGGGGCGACGCTGCCGCTGGCGGCGATTCTCGTCGGGCTGGCCATCGTGCCCATCATCGACGATTTGCGTGCACCCCGGAACTAGGCCGTTCAGGCGGCTGCGATACGGCGGCCTTTATTGCGCAGTGCATCCAGGCTCAGGGTGCCGGCACCGAAGGCAGCCACTTGCAGCAGACCGCCAGCCATGGCGAAGTTCTTCATGAAGTGGATGAACTGGTTCTGATCAGCGATATTGCCATGGAAGATCACCGCAGTCACCACCGAGAAGATGGCCAGGATCGCGGCCACCGCACGGGTGTACAGGCCGGTTGCCAGCATCAGACCGCCCACCACTTCGACGCCGATCGCGATGCCCAGTCCAACGACAGGGAAGGGCAGGCCCATGGCGCTGATGTAGCCGATGGCGCCGGCCGGGGTTGCGATCTTGCCGATACCGCTGACGATGAAGATGGCGGCCAGCAGCAGGCGGGCAACCAGGGGCAGGGCGGTGGTGTTGTTAGTTTGGTTCATGGCAGACTCCTTGTTTTG
>NZ_JBFRDW010000625.1:0-3590 GCF_052113985.1 Pseudoduganella sp. RAF53_2
CTTTTCACGTGCCGTTGGGTGGGTAGACCGGCTTTTCACGTGCCGTTGGGTGGGTAGACCGGATTGCTCAAGAATTAGGCGAGATAGATCAGGACATCCTTCGTTTCATTCTAAAGTATGACTGATGCTTAGATTGAGCCAGAAATCGCAATGTCATGTAACTCGCGTGGCAAACGAAAGCATTGTGACCGCATTCAAAGCAATAGTTTCGGAGCGCTTTAACGACTTGTTGTCGCGCGATATGTCGCTCTGCTACGCTGGGAATTCTCCCATTCTGGCAAGAGATGAGGCGCTCGACTCTGTCACCTGCTCGTTCTCGCCTAGAGTAGCGTTTGGGAAAAATCGCATCTGGCATTTCAGTCCGATTAACTGGAGTTTAGCCGCAAGTAGTGAGCGATGAGCAGTTAAGCGGCCAACGGAGCTTTCAACTGAATCTATTTTTGATTACGACAGTAGCCTGCTCATAGGGCACGGTCCTGCAATCCATTTCCTTACGACATGCGACTTCTGAACTAATGCAATACGATGTCATCATCGTTGGTAGCGGTCCCGGGGGCGCTAGCGTGGCGCGCGAAACTTCGCGCCGAGGCATGCGCGTGCTGGTGCTTGAACGGGGCAGCGCCGCCCCTGTGAGCGGCACGCTTACGCAAATGGCGTCCATGGCAGCCATCCCCGGTAAGGGTGCCTTCCTCCATCGCGACGCATCGCTGCTGGTACGCGGCCTGACTGTTGGCGGGAGCTCTACTCTAAACTTCGCTACAGCTTCCACACCACCCTTGGCACGCTTTGATGCATTAGGAATTGACCTCGCGCCGGCTTTAGCCGAATGGCGCGCGGAACTGCCTATTTCGCCGCTCCCTGACAATCTGATTGGCCCCCTGGCCACTCGCATTATGCAGGGCGCCCAAGCTGCTGGCCTACCATGGCTGAAACTAGACAAGATGATTCGTCCGCAAATCTGCCGCACCGGCTGCTGGCGTTGCGTTTATGGCTGCCCTTATGGAGCAAAGTGGACGGCGCGCGATTTGCTAGACGAAGCACTTAGCTACGGCGCACAGTTGCAAGACAAAGCGCTCGTAACTCGCGTGCTAACCCAGAATGGCCGCGCTGTCGGCTTGGAGTTCACGCGTAACGGCAAAATGCACGCAGCCCGTGCGAATAAGCTGGTGCTGGCAAGTGGTGGCATTGGCAGTCCGCGCCTGTTGCACAGGTCTGGCCTGGGCCCACGCAACGTGCCCTTTTTCAGTGACCCGGTGATTGCTGTGATGGGTAGCGCGAACGACATTTCTGGTGGCGCTGAGGTGCCGATGGCTGCTGGCATGGCGTTGCCTGAACACGGCCTAACTATCTCTGACCTCACACTGCCTAAGCCAATGTACCAAGCCTTCGCCATGCAGATGGGCCGCCTAGATCGCCTGCTTATGCATCAACGTACGTTGAGCGTCATGGTGAAAATACGAGATGAAGCCGGCGGTGGTGTTGGTCCGCGCTGGGCAAATAAGACCCTAAGTCTGCCGGACCGCCGCAAGTTCAATGAAGGCATTGCTATCGCGCGGCGTGTGCTTAAAGCGGCTGGTGCGAAGCATATATTCAAAAGCTGGCATTTTGCCGCACATCCAGGCGGAACAATCCCTACCGGCGCAGGCGTTGACACTAGTCTGCAAACACCGACGCTCGGACTATATGTCTGTGATGCGTCAGTGTTGCCTGCGCCATGGGGCCTGCCGCCTACTCTAACCCTGCTTTGCCTAGGCAAGCGCCTCGGTCAAATGCTCTAGCGATTTATTCCGGCGGCTTCAGAACTGTGAATACGCCCAGCAAGCATACACGACTATAAATAAGATAAGCGTACGCCTGAGCCGGGAGCAGGATTCACGTAACCGTCTCCAATCTGTCGCGTTAGCGACGTTATGACAAAAGCGACGTTTCGCCGAAAAGTTAGAGTAGAGCTGCATTCAACACTTCAATTAAGAGCCTAAGTGTCCCACCCTCCCCCCAAAGCGCGCATCAGCGCCACGGTGGTCACTGCGCGGTTGCCGCGCAGCTGCACCGCGGTGCGCTCAACCGCTGCCAGATTGCGCTGCGCGTCGAGCAGGTCGAGATAGCTCGAACGGCCCGCTTCATACAGCTTCTTCGCCAGGTCGGCCGAACGGCGCGCCGACACCAGGGCATCGTCGATCTGCGCGGTCTGGCCGCTCAGGATGCGCAAGCCGGCCAGGTTGTCTTCCACTTCCGAGAAGGCCACCAGCACCGACTGGCGGTAGGAAGCGACCGACTCTTCCAGCGCGGCTTCACTGCGACGGATGTTGGCACTGTTGCGGCCACCGTCGATGATCGGCGCGGAAAGCAGGGCGCCCAGCATCCACGAACGGCTGGTCAGCTTGAACACATCACCGAAAGTGCCGGCCACGCCGCCACCGTTGCCGCTGATGGTCAGCGCCGGGAACATGGCCGCGCGCGCCAAGCCGATGCGGGCGTTGGACGCTTCCATGGTCTTCTGCGCTGCCGCGATATCAGGACGGCGCTCCAGCAGCGACGACGGCATGCCGGCCGGGATCGCAGGCAGCAAGGTCGAATCCAGCAGCGGGCTCGGACCAGCCGAATACGAAGCGGCCGGTTTGCCCAGCAGGACCGCCAGGGCATGCTCGGTCGTCACACGCTGGCGCTGCAGGCCGATGGCTTCGGCACGCGTGGTCGACAGCTCGGTCTTGGCGCGGGTCAAGTCGAATTCACCGATATCGCCCAAGTCGAAGCGACGCTGGTTGATCTTCACGTTCTCTTCGCGCAGACGCACCGTTTCGGCCAGAGTGTCCAGTTCAGCGTCGGTTGCGCGCAGCTTGAAGTAAGTCTGCGCCACGTCAGCCTGCAGGGACAGCAGCACGGAGCGGTAGTTCGCTTCCACGGTCGCCGCATCGTTGCGGGCTGCCGCAACGTCGGACGATACGCGGCCGAACAGATCCACTTCATAGCTGGCGGTCAGGCGCGCCGAGTAGGCGGTCGACGGCGACACACTGGTGCCGGCCGGCAGACCCAGCTCGGTCGGCGACTGCTGGCCGCGCTGGGCGCCCACGCCGACGCCGCTCTGCGGAATGCGGTCCGCTTCAGCGATGCCCGCGATGGCGCGGGCCTGCTTGACGCGGGCCGCTGCCACGGCCAGGTTGGCGTTGGCCTTGGTGGCTTCAGCGATCAGCTCATTCAGAGCCGGGTCGTTGAGCGACAGCCACCACTCGCCGCGCGACTGCTGCTCGGCGGGCTGCGCCTGCTTCCAGCGGCTGCCGTCCGCAGCCGTCACCACGCCCGCAGGTGCGGTAGCCGACTGCGATTCCTTGAACACAGCCGGAGTCTCAATCGTCGGCTGCTTGAAGGTCGGGGCACCGCAGGCCGTCAGCAGCAATGCTGCCAGCAGCGGGGCCACGCCTTTTGCAATCATGTTTTTCATTAGTGGGTCCCTTCCAGTTGGACGGCCGTATCAGCCGCCGGGGATTTCTTCTCAAGACRCACAGCCAGGGTACGCAGCAGCACGTAGAACACCGGGGTCAGGAACAGACCGAAGAAGGTCACGCCCAACATACCTGCGAACACGGCCACAC
>NZ_JBFRDW010000626.1:0-3576 GCF_052113985.1 Pseudoduganella sp. RAF53_2
AAGCAAGGAGAAGCGCACGTCTCTGGTGGCCGGGCATACCATCGCTTCGACTTCAATCCGCACCGCCACTTCGGCCCCGAATWTGCGGGCTTGTGTCAGTCCGCGCCCTGCCAGCGCTTGGCCGGAAATCCCGGTCGGGAAGCCAAAGTAGTTTTCGATGCGCGAGCTGGCGCCGGCCTGGCCGCCCGGAGCTTTCCCGTCCAGCACAGCGACTGTCAGGCCTTCCGAAGCCGCGTACACGGCGGCGGCCAATCCTGCCGGGCCGGCGCCAACCACGACGACGTCAAATTGGCGGCCATCCAGCTTGTCCGGACTGATGCCGATGGCGTCCGCCACTTCACGCGCCGTCGGCTGCTTCAGCACCACGCCGAGGTGGGTGATCACCGCGGGCAGTTCATCGCTGCGGATGCCGAATTGCTCCATGATTCCGGCGGTTTTTTCATCCGCCACCGTATCGAAATAGGTCGCCGGTTGCAGATTCCGTTGTAGGAATTTTCTCACCTTGAGCGTGCTGGCCGAGTTCTGTGCACCCAGCACGATGAGTCCTGCTTCCTTCTCATTGAAGAAAGCCACGCGGCGCAGGATGAACGCGCGCATCATCAGCTCGCCCAGCTCGGCATCGCCGATGACCAGAGCCCTTAGCTCGTCTTCCGACAGCGTGATCACCTCGCCCTCGCTCACCGCTTTGAAACTGGCGCTGGCGGCACGGCCGACCAGGGTCCAGGTATCACCAGTGAACATCCCACGTCCGTGCAAACCGAGCGAATGCTCGCCCAGCGGCCATCGGCGCAACAGTTCAACCTCGCCGGACAGAATCACATAGCAGCGCACGTGCCGCTCGCCCTGGCGAATCAGGTAATCACCCGTCGCGAATCTGGCGCGATGGCCGTAACGTTCGATGCGCGCCAGCTGCTCCCCACTCAACGGTGGAAAGATCTGATGGCGGCGGTTGCTCAAATCCGGAGCTGGCGGACGGGGTTTATCAGTCATAAAATTATTCTAACACTGCGTGTCAGCGCATTCTTACACGCCAACGGCATGGTGGCTGCTAGAAAGTGCGCTGCGGCATGGCCATACTTTTTGCCATGATGACAACCATCGAACACGTCCGGCGCAACAAAAGCGCACCCCAGCCCGTTCTGACGGCCCGTCAGCTCTATCTGATGCTGCGCGAACAAAGCGACCGCGAACAGGCACGTGCTTTCATTATGCGCGCCATTGAGGAAGTCGCGGAGCTGCCTTGCGACTTGCCGGAGGATTACGCCACGTGGCCGCAATGGGTGGTGAGTCGCAATCAGGAAGCCGAAAACCAGCATCAGCGCTACCAGGATTCACGCCGCGCCGGTGCGCCGCGTCGCCATTTCGCCACACGTCCGGCGGCCCGCCGCTTCCTCAGCTATGCGGCGCCGGCCCTGATGGTGGAAGGCGCCTGGCTGTACGGTGTGCTGCGGCACTGGGACCTGGAGGCGGTGCAGCCGCTGGTGCGCATCTATCTCGAATACATCGGCAAAGGCATCCCGGACTGGAACCGCGTGCTGCGCGTGCGCCAGCTGCTGACTACCCAGGGCTGCGTCAACTGGCAGGATCAGGAAGATGAACTGTTCGCGCAAGGCGCGCTGCGGCTCGCCCTGTCCTGCTGCGGCGACGAATTGCTGCCGGAACTGCTGGGCTACCAGCTTGGCGTCGCGGCGGAGCCACAGTATCGCCATTCGGTGGTCGAGGAGCTGCGCGAACTGGGCATCTCCTGCTATCTGCTGGCGCCACCTGCAGCGGCCGATGACGCCACCGTCGCCTGCATTAACGATATGCTGCCGCTGATGCAGGACCGTGCCGATTTCCTGCGCCGCGTGCGCAATGGCTACCGCCTGCACGGCCTCGGCGCCGAACCGGTGGAAGCCGCGCGCGACGACACCGCCGACATCAATGCCGCCATGGTCGCGCTGCCGATACCGGAATTTGAGTCCGCCCCGCCTGCCGAACCGGCGATGCGCCCGCACGACCACGAGCCGCGCGCCGTGATCCGTCACGACGTTCCCGTCGATGAACACGCGTGGGAAAGCATCGACAATGAACTCGGCCTGCTGGAAGCGCGCGTCGCGAGCTGCGAAACACGCGAAGAAGCCGTGCACCTGCTGGTGCGCGAAATCTCGCCGTCCCAGCACCACCAGCCTCTGGGGCTGATGGCGGCTCGCCTGTTCACCCAGCTCTATGCCTGAATCGCCAGGCCTTCCCGCAGAAGGCCCGGCGTTAATCCCGTCCAGCGTTTGAAGGAACGGCGGAAATTCGCCGCGTCGTGGAAGCCAAGATAATGCGCCACCGCTTCATTATCGGCCCGCTGCGCCAGGAAGAGATACAGCGCCACATGGCTGCGCACCTGATCCAGCTCCGCCTGGAAATGCGTACCATGACGCTGCAAATGGCGTTTCATGGTGGCGGCACTGAAGCCGAATGTCGCACTGGCCTGCTCCAGCGATGGCGCGCAGCGCACATGCTCCAGCAGGTAATCGTACACAGCTGCCAGCAGTCCCGGCGCGGCTTGTAATTCGGCCTCGGCCTGCCGCAAAGCCAGCGCCGACACTACGTTGCTGCCGCGCGGCCAGGGCTGGTCCAGGCAGGATGCATCGACCAACATGGCGTCCAGATGGCAGTTGAATCGTAACGCGCTGCCCAGATGGACCTCATGCTGTTCCACATGGCGTGGCGCCGCACGGTTGAAGCAGAAGCGCCAAGGCAGGCGTGCGCCGGACAGCCAGCGGCATAAGGACACCAGCGCCGCCATATGCATCTCCACCAGCGCGGGGCGCAGCGAATGGGCGCCGAAACTGTCGCTCCAGTACAGCACCGCCATGCCGTCCGCCTCACGCCAGCGCGGGCAAAGCAATGGCGTCAGGCGCGCATGGCCAGCGCACAGCAAATCCAGCGCATGCCGTAAATCCGGGGCGTGCAGCAGCGCATGGCTGATGGCGCCAGCCTGGCCCGGCAGCATTTGCTGGCCGAGCAGGAAGCTGGTGTCCGGACTACCGGCCAGCTTCAGCAAATTTTCCAGTAACTGCAGATACTGCGCAGGTGTAATCCTGCCACCGGCCGTGTCGAGCGCTTGCGGCAGCAAGCGGCTGCCGCGCATCAGCGCCGTTTCCGGCAATTCCTGGCTGCGCGCAAACTCCAGCAATAACGCAGGCTGCGGCAACGCCGGAATGCAGGCATCGGCGCTTGTGCTGAAGCGAATCACGCAGGCTCCATCTGGTGCGGCGTAGCGGCGCCATCCAGCACCTGGCCCAGTGCCGCCAGCAGATGTTCGGGCTCGCCTTCCGCCTCGCCGCAGGCATAGCGCACACTGAGGGAAATCACGCCGGTCGCTGCATGGTGGCGCAGCAGCGCGGCTGCATCGCACAGATGCGTCGCCACAGCGCGTGCCTGCTCGACGCCTAGTCCCGGCAGCAGCACGGCAAAACGGTCGCCTGCATAGCGGCAGAGCAGATCCTCATTGCGCAGATTGAGCAGCAGCAGATGGCCCAGGGCTTGCAGCACGCGGTCGCCTTCGCGCTGGCCATGCTCACGATTGATGCGATGGAAGCC
>NZ_JBFRDW010000627.1:0-3550 GCF_052113985.1 Pseudoduganella sp. RAF53_2
CCAGTTGGTACGTAATCCGGTGCTGAGGAAGAAGACCGGCATGAAGGCGAGCAGCACGTGATGGCGCATCATGTCCATCTGCTTTTGATCGAACCAGTGCGCGTCCATCACTGCGCCGGCGAGGAAGGCGCCGACCATGAAATGCAGGCCGGCCCAATCGGCCGCAAAACCGCAAATCGCCAGCCACACCATTGCCACATACCAGCGATCCCGTTCGGGAATGCGCACCATCAGTTTGCGGTAACCCCAGGCGGCAACCGCGAAGAGGAACAGGAAGCCCAATTGGCGGCCCACTCGCGTCCAGTCCAGAAGAATCAGTGCCAGCACACCCCAGATCGCGACATCGTCCACGCTGGCATAGCGCAGGATGCGCTGGCCGATAGGCTGGCGCAGGATATCCAGATTTTCCATCAGGAGAATCAGGATGGGGAGGGCGGTGACGGCGMACGCCATACCTACGCCGACCACGAATTGCCACTCGTGACCGTTGGGTCCGATCCAGCCGCTGTACATCAGCATGCCCACCGCGGCGACGCATCCGAACACCAGCGGCGTGCCCAGCGCCATCCCTGCCGTGATCAGGCTTTCGCGCCGGTGCTCCCAGGCTTTGGCCAGATCCAGTTCAATCCCCGCAATCATCACGAAGATCATGACGGCCCACCATGCAATGCTGTTCAGCGACTGAATGACGGCAGGGTTGAACACAAACTGGTAGTAGTCGGGATAAGCGGCGCCCAGCACGCCGGGACCAAGCAGGATGCCTGCAATGATCTGCACCACCACCAGCGGCGCATAGTAGTTGGTATTCCCCAGGCGCCAGATGACGTAGGGTATGAGAAAGATGATCACCATCGCCAGGAGGAAGATCTCGGTAGTACCCATTGCGGTATGCATTCTGCTCCTCTTTCTAATTGTTTGGTAACGTTTCCAAATGCTGCAAAAAAATGCGGCAAAAAAATGCTGCCGGTACTTACTGAATCTTCACGCCTGTCGGGCGAATTCGGTTGATGTCGGGGAGGGTGGCGCGGTCGTTGTGCAGCATGATGCTGAAGGCTGAGTTGCCTTGCTGTCCGCTGCGGCTGGCGGAGGCCAGGCTGTCGAAGTGGCCGAAGCCGGCACGCGAGGCGGGCGTTTCCTCTTGCTTGCCATGCGCCGGCACGGGCGCGTGCAGACGCACGGACAGCATCGCAATCGCCTCGTGCAGTTCTGCGATTTCCGCGTCCTTCCGGCGCAGCGCTTCCTCGAAAGAGGCTGTGATGGCGCGCATGCGCTTCTCGGCGTCGCTGTGGAGCTTGTCCGCGATCTGCCCGATCAGCGTCTGCAGCGAATGCTCCGTTTCCTGGCGGCTGGCGCGGGCCTCAGCGCTCTCAAGCTCCATCTCCTTGAGGTATCTGTGGATGGTCGACTTGGAACCAGTGTTGCCCAACGCGGCACGCACCGCGTCCGCAGAGGGGTAACGGCCTTCGGCGATCAGCTGATCGCGTGCCTCTTGAACCCTGGATTTGGAAATCCCTGTTCTTGCCATGTCTCCGGCCTTGTCGTTATGTAATTATGTAATGGTTGAGAAGGTTAGCACATATTAAACAAAATCAAAGGCATTTTTTTTGAACAAATAGTTTGCTAGGTGGCGAAGTGTTCTGCTATAGTTCGCCACATGGGAAACTATTCTGCATCACTAAACGACATGTTCCACGCGCTGTCCGATCCGACCCGGCGATCCGTCATCGCCAGGCTTGGCAGCGGAGATGCAACGATCACGGAGCTGGCGGAACCATTCGGCCTGGGGCTGCCGACCTTCCTCAAGCACATCAAGGTGCTCGAAAGCAGCGGCCTCATAGCATCGGAAAAAGTAGGGCGGGTGAGAACCTGCAAACTTCAGCGCGACAACTTGACCGCGGCACAAAAGTGGTTCGACGAGCAGCGCGCACTTTGGGAAAACCGATACGAGAATCTCGATAACCTGTTGTCCACTCTGAAAGGCGAAGAAGATGAAAGCTGAACTGCAATTTGATTTTATTGTCGACGAAGCGAAGAGCACCATCACCGTCAAGCGCGAGTTTGCTGCCAAGCGCAAGCTGGTCTGGGACTGCTATACCAAGAGCGAGCTGCTCGACCGCTGGTTCGCACCGAAGCCGCTGACCACCAAGACCAGCTTCATGGATTTCAACGAGGGCGGGCACTGGCTCTACGCGATGGTCGAGCCCAATGGCACGGAATACTGGGGCCGCATGGACTACCAATCCATTCAACCGATCGATCACTACACTTCGCTCGATGGCTTCTGCGACAGCACCGGCGCGCTGAATCCGGATTTGCCGCGCTCCAAATGGAACGTCACCTTCACGGACCGCGCCGCACATACCGTTGTCGAGACGGTGGTTCACTACTCCTCGCCTGAAGCGCTGCAGCAAGTCATCAATATGGGCATGAAGGAAGGCCTGACCTCGACGCTGGAACGCCTGGACGAACTGCTCGCGGTTCTCCACTGACGAGGTGCAGCCAACGCGCGCGGCGGGGACCCGCGCGCGGAATTGTCGCCGCAATCCCGGCAATCGTAAGTGGCGAGCCCTGAACGGCGATTCTTGTATGATGAATTTAGCTCCTATACAAGACCGTTCCCCGACCCATGGTGATGTCAATCGACTCATCGCGCCTGGTGGACCTCATACCCTGCGCGGCGCTGTTGTACTCTGGCGAGGAAACGATCCTTGCCGCGAACAGCATGTTCTGCGATTTGCTCGGCTATTCCGAGGCCGAGCTGGCGCAACGGCGCGTTGCCGACCTGATTACCAGCCAGGATCGTCCGCGCGACGGCGCCGCGCGCGCTCAATTTATCGCAAGAAGCGGTGACGTGATCCGGTGCGAAGTGACGCGCAAGCGCATCGACGAAGCTGGCCAGCCCCTGGCGCTGGTCCGCCCTGAGCCGGAGAGGGTACGTGGCGACGATGAGCTGATTCTGCATGCCATCAACGAAGGTTTCGTGCTGCTCGATCGCGAATTCCGCATCCTGCAAATCAACGACGAAGCGCTGCGCATCGATGGGCGTCCCCGCTCGGAAATGCTGGGACGGACGCACTGGGAAGTCTGGCCGGGCTCCGAACAGCTGCCGCTGGCGGACGCCTACCGCAAGGCGATGCGTGAACGGGTGCAGATCGATGCCGAACAGGTCTACAGCCATAACGGGCAGGATATGTGGATCGAAGCGCGCGCCTTCCCGGTGGCCGATGGCCTGGCCGTGTTCTACCGGGACATCACGGAGCGCAAGCAGGCGGAGCGTGCGCTGCGGGAAAGCGAGGCCACCTTCCGCACCATGGCCGACGCCATGCCGCAAATCGTCTGGTCCACGCGCGCCGACGGTTTTCACGATTACTTCAACCGCCAATGGTATGACTTCACCGGCGTGCCGGAAAATTCGGCCACGGGCGATGCCTGGGTAGGCTTATTCCATCCCGATGACGTGCAGCCCATGCAGGAGCGCTGGCAGCATAGCCTGGCGACGGGGGAACCTTACGAAACGGAGTTTCGCCTGCGGCATCGCTCGGGCGAGTAC
>NZ_JBFRDW010000628.1:0-3539 GCF_052113985.1 Pseudoduganella sp. RAF53_2
CATTGAAGCCGTGCACGAACAGCGAGAGATTCTGCTCGTTGTTACCCCATGCATTGAAGCCGTGCACGAACAGCGAGAGATTCTGCTCGTTGTTACCCCATGGGTCGGCGGTCTGGAAGCTCACGCCCGGCAGGGTTTGCAGCGCCTTCAGCGGATTGATACCTGGCAGGATCTTCTGGATGTCGCTCTTGTTCATCGCAACTGCAGAGCGGGTCTTGTGCGTGGCGATTTCCACGGTGGCGATGGGGCCATCAGCCACCGCCGCAGCTGCTGCCGTTGCAGTCGCCGCTGCCGCCTCGGCATCCACTGCGTTGTCGGCTTGCGCGTGCACCAGCACAGGGAGGGATGCGATCACGGATGCCACTGCAGCCGCGCAGAGATTCTTCTTCATTTGAATTGCCTGTCGATTAAGTTGGAGGTAATTGCAACGACCGGCAGAGTAGAGACCAACTGTTACGCCTTCATGACGGCGCACTTGTTCCGTGCGCGCAAAAGTGTTGATCCATGAAAGCCCTTCAATCTGTCCGCGGCACAACCTACATTGGAGTCATCGAAATCAACTCTCTCTTGGAGAACAAAATGAGCTTTAACCAAAAAGTCGCAATCGTCACCGGTGCATCCCAGGGTCTTGGCGCAGCAATCGTTCAGGCCTATCTGGATAAGGGTTATCGCGTAGTGGCGACCTCGCGCAACATCAAACCTTCCGACAATCCGAATGTGATCACCGTGGCAGGCGATGTGGCCGACCGTGAAACCGCACAGCGCGTCATCAACGAAGCCGTCACCAAATTCGGCCGCGTCGATACCTTGATCAACAATGCGGGCATCTTCATCGCCAAGCCGTTCACCGCCTACACCGCTGAAGATTACGCAGCCATCACCGGCACCAACACGGCAGGCTTCTTCAACATGACCCAGCTGGCAATTGAACAGATGGAGAAGAACAAGAGCGGCCACATCGTGAGCATCACCACCACCCTGGTTGAGCATGCAGTGGAAGGCGTGCCGTCTGCACTGGCTTCGCTGACCAAGGGCGGCATCGCTTCGGCTACCAAGTCGCTGGCTATCGAATACGCCAAGCGCGGCATCCGTGTGAACGCCGTGTCGCCTGGTATCATCAAGACCCCGATGCACGGTGAAGAAACCCACGAGTTCCTGGGTAAACTGCACCCGATGGGCCGCATGGGCGAATCGAGCGATATCGCAAAAGCAGTGATCTACCTCGAAGACGCACCTTTCGTCACCGGCGAAACCCTGCACGTGGACGGCGGCCAGAGCGCAGGCCACTAAACAAAAGGCATAAATGACTAAACTGATCCTGCTGGCCGCACTGGCCAGCATGTCCGCAACAGCCCAGGACCTGCCGGCGCGCAGCAACTGGGCTGTTGCGCGTTCCGGCGACCAGGTGTTCGCTTTCTACGGCCTTGGGCAAGGCAGGACTTTCGCCGACATCGCGCACGACGTGCACGCCTACGATCTCAAATCGCAGCAGTGGCGCAAAGCCGGAGCAATCCCTGTGGATCAGGGCCGTCTGGCCAGCGTGGCGCTGACCGTCGCAGGCAAGGTCTATCTGATCGGCGGCTACACGGTATCGGCCAAAGGCGAGGAAGTCTCCACGCCGGAAGTGTTCCGCTACGCGCCTGACACCGGCCGCTTTGACATCGAAACCACGATGCCTGTGCCGGTCGACGATACCGTCGCCATGCCCTGGCGCGACCGCTGGATTGTGCTGGTCAGCGGCTGGCACGATAAGGGCAATGTCGCAGACGTTCAGATCTACGATACGCAGACCAGGCAATGGGCCAACGGCACTCCCTGGCCAGGCAAGCCGGTATTCGGCCATGCGGGCGGCCTGGCGCAGGACCGCATGGTGGTGTGCGACGGAGTAACGTCCAGCAAAGGCCCGGACGGCAAAAACCAGTTCGCCATCAGCAAGGAATGCTGGGGAGGCGACCTCGATCCAGCGCAGCCGGGCCGCATCAGCTGGCGCCAGCTTCCACCGCATCCCGGCGCTCCCTTGTACCGTGCCGGCGCAGTGGGCGACGGCCAGCGCGTGGTGTTCGCAGGTGGCAGCAGCCGCGCCTACAACTACAACGGCATCGGCTACGACCAGCTGCCCGCCGAACCATCGGCCGCCGTGTTCAGTTTTGCGAATGGTGCATGGCACGCCCATAAGCCTTTGCCGGAAGCGGGCATGGACTTCCGCGGCCTGATTCCTGTCGAAGGAGGCTATGCCCTGTTCGGCGGCATGCGCAGTGGCCAGCGGGTCACAGGCAGCGTCATTTATTTCAAGGTGGAGTGATAGTTAACGCAAAATTCATGTTGATACACTAAGATACAAAGAAAACAATGCCGCAATATCTCTTAGTCCGCCAACATGAATTTCCCGCTGCCGCTTCTGCGCCCGCAACCACGTTCCACCTATGCCGGCGCAGAATCGCCGCGCCTTGGTCTGCTGTCCGACCAGCGCCTGCCGCTGTTCCTGCTGCTCCTTGGCCTGCTGCAGGTGCTGATGTGGGGCGTCGGGGCGCTCGCATTCTCTTCGACTGACCTCGACTCGTCGGAACAACTGGTCTGGGGCACCGCGCTGGAGGCGGGCTACTGGAAGCACCCGCCCCTGCCTTCGTGGATCATGCATGCGGCGCTGGCCGCTTTCGGTCCTTCGGCGTGGCTGCCGCTGGTAATCTCGCAGCTTGGCRTAATCGTGGCGCTGGCACTGGTATGGCGCCTTTCGCGGGAATTCCTCCCCACGCGCCAGGCCGCGCTGTCAGTGCTGCTGACCTCACTCGTCTTTTATCATAACGGCGCCGCCGACACGTACAACCACAACACGGCCATGCTGCCCTTCCAGGCCGCAACCGTCCTGGCCTTCTTYTTCGCCGCGCGCCGCGGCGATATGCGCTGGTGGGCGGCCGCTGGTTTGTTTGCCGGGCTGTCCATGCTGGTGAAATATGTGGCTGTGCTGCCACTGGCCGGACTCGTGCTCTATCTGATGTTCGACCGCAGCCTGCATCATCGCCGCACTTTCGCTGGCGTCGCGCTGGCGGCGGCCATTTTCGCGCTGGTCATTTCGCCGCACGTGGTTTGGCTTTACTCCAACGACTTTCCACCGATGAGGTACGCCCACTCGGTCATGCAGCCACTGGTTGGCRCCAAGGCGCATTTCGCCAGTGTCGTGCACTATCTGCTGACCCAGTTCTACCGCTTCGCACCTGTCCTGCCGGCGCTGATCTTCCTGGCTTTCCAGCGCCGCCGCGCAGACGTCGTGACTCAGCTGCCCCTGGCGCAGCGCGACAAGCTGTTCATCTGGCTGGCCGGCGTCGCGCCGCTGGCGATGACGGTCCTGTTTGGCCTGGTCACCCATAATAAACTGGAGCCACGCTGGGGCGCCAACGTCTTTCTGCTGAGCGGCCTGCTGGCCGTGATGCTGATGCGGCCTGTGCTCACACCACGCATGCTGAAAACGGTGATCGCGATTACGGTGGTCATGCAGGTGCTGATT
This sequence comes from Pseudoduganella sp. RAF53_2, assembly GCF_052113985.1. NCBI lineage: Bacteria > Pseudomonadati > Pseudomonadota > Betaproteobacteria > Burkholderiales > Oxalobacteraceae > Pseudoduganella > Pseudoduganella sp. RAF53_2. The sequence continues at coordinate 3,503 of NZ_JBFRDW010000628.1, forward strand.
TGCGCCGGCAGCATCATCAGCAAGACAGCCATCGCCG
>NZ_JBFRDW010000629.1:0-3532 GCF_052113985.1 Pseudoduganella sp. RAF53_2
ATCCTGACCGCACCGGTGAACCAGTCGTCAGGGCCTTTCATAGACGCCTGCGAACCACTACGTTTGATTTCCATTACAACCTCCTTGCGATATGCTCAGGTAGCAATGTAAGGCCAACCGCATTTGCTGATAAGATGGGCAAATCGGCATGCAATGGTGAATCACGTTCAACAATGAAAAACGAAGGCCTGGATGATGTGATTGCATTTCTCGCGGTGGCGCGGGAACAGAGCTTTACGCGAGCGGCGGCAAAGCTGGGCGTGTCGCGCTCCGCGCTCAGCCACTCATTGCGAGGCCTTGAGGCGCGGCTCGGCGTGCGTCTGCTGGCACGCACGACCCGCAATGTCTCGCCCACCGAAGCAGGCGAGGGGCTGATTCAGTCGGTTGGACATAAGTTCGAAGAGATCGAAGTCGAGCTTGAATCGCTGCGCCAGTCGCGCGCAAAGCCCGCCGGCACAATACGCATTGCCGCCACTGAATACGCGTCGGATTCGACGCTCCTCCCCAAACTCTCCGGCTTCCTGGCGCAATATCCGGATGTTCGTGTGGAGATCGTGATCGACTATGGCCTTACCAATATCGTCGCAGAACGCTTCGATGCAGGCGTGCGCTGGGGCGAACAACTTGCCAAGGACATGATCGCCGTGCSCATCGGCCCGGACATGCGCATGGCCGTCGTCGGCGCACCGTCCTACTTCGCAGCCCACCCGCTGCCGAAGAAGCCGCAAGACCTGATGGACCACAACTGCATCAACCTACGGCTGCCAACGCACGGCAATACCTATCCCTGGGAATTCGAGAAAGGTAAACGCAAGGTGAACGTTCGCGTCGAAGGCCAGATGACCTTCAACAGCAGCCCCCAGCTGATGAACGCCGCCTTGCACGGCCTGGGCCTGGCCTACGTCCCCGAAGGCATGGCAATGCCTCACATCGAATCCGGACGCCTGCACCGCGTGCTCGACGACTGGTGTCCCCTATCCTCCGGCTACCACCTCTACTACCCCAGCCGCCGCCAAACCTCCCCCGCCTTCGCGCTGCTGGTCGAAGCGCTTCGATACCGCAAGGCTTGAGCTAGCCCATAACGTCGCTGCATTCACACGCCTAGACTGGGATCTTTGCTCGGGAGGCGGAGATGGCGGATTTGACTTTGCCGGTAGCGCGGGTGGTGGAAGGGCATCGCGAGAAGATTCTGCAGTCGGTCGGCGGGAAGGCGGCGCTGGCGGCGATGCAGGATGATCGGGTGATGATGCAGGTGGCGGACGTATGCTATGCCCTGCTGCCGGGCGTGGTGCGGCTGGCGGTGAAGGAGCAGGCGTTTCGCGATTTCGTGCTGCTACATCGCAGCACGATCATCGCGCGACTATTGGCCTAGTTTCCCGGCAACGCGGCGCTGGATGGTGCCGTCGGCGAGGTAACGGTACAGGTTTTCGCCGGGGCAGACAGTTTGCGCGGAGTAGTCTTTGTGGCCGTGGATGGTGTCCGCTGACAGCTTGTACTTCTTCGCCAGCATCGCCATCAGCTCAACCACCGCATCCAGCTGCGCGGCGTTCGGCTGCACTTCCTCGAAATTGCCGACAACCTCAATCAGTGCATGGCCTTTCGGATCGTATTCCGTGTTGGTGTCGCCCGCGTAATCGATGCGGCGGCCTTCGTAGATGCGGCCGTCGAGGTCGATGATGTAGTGGTAAGGGATGTCGATCCAGTGCTTGGTATTGCGCGACCATGTTTGCAGATTGCGCAGGTAGGCAATGGGGTCAGTCCCGGCGGGGAATGGCTCGCCCTGGTGATGCAGCGTGATGTGGGTGATCTCTTGCGGGCGCGCCTTTGCGGGGTCGGCAGGCGTGCCGCCCCACTCTTCAACGCTGATGATGTGCGGGTCCGCCGCATAGGCTGCCGACGTGGCGGCGAGCAGCACCGCCATTAGAATTTTTTTCAATGCCGTGGTCCTTTGGTCAGCACGAGCGCGATCAGGCTAAGCAGCGCTGCGGCGGACAGATAATAACCGACGTACTGCAATCCATACGTGCTGGCCAGCCAGGTCGCTGCATACGGCGCCAGCGATGCGCCCAGAATGCCCGCCAGGTTGAAGGTCAGCGAAGCGCCGGTGTAACGCACTTCGGCCGGGAACAGCTCGGACAGCAGCGTGCCGAGCGGGCCGTAAGTCATGCCCATCAGACCCAGGCCAATCGACAGGAACACGGTCACCTGCACCAGGCTGCCGGAGCCGAACATAGGCGCCATCACGAGGCCGAAAGCCGCAATCGCAGCAGATACCCAGATCAAGGTTCCGCGGCGTCCGCGGCGGTCCGCCAGCACGGCAGAAACGGGGATCGTCAGGCCAAAGAACAGCACCGCAATCAACTGCAGAATCAGGAAGGTCTGGCGCGGAATGTGCAGCGCGGTMGTGCCCCAGCTCAAAGCGAACACGGTCATCAGATAAAACAGCACAAAGGTCGCCAGCGCAATCAGCGTGCCGAGTACCAGCACGCCCGTGTGCCTGGTGAGCACTGTCAGCGCCGGCACTTCAACACGCTCGTTGCGGTCCAGGACTTTCTGGAAGTCTGGCGTCTCGGTGATCTTCAGACGCACATACAAACCCACCAGCACCAGCAGCGCGCTGGCAAGGAAGGGAATGCGCCAGCCGAAGCCGAAGAACTGTTCGTCGGTCAGCATCGTGCTAAGCAGCAGGAAGGTGGAGCCGGAAAGGAAGAAGCCGATCGGCGCGCCCAGCTGCGGGAACATGCCATACCAGGCGCGCTTGCCCGGCGGCGCATTCTCGGTCGCCAGCAGCACGGCGCCACCCCATTCGCCACCAAGGCCCAGGCCCTGGCCAAAGCGGCACAGTGCCAGCAGCACCGGCGCCATGGTACCGATGGAGGCATAGGTCGGCAGCAGACCAATAACGACGGTCGAAAGGCCCATGGTCAGCAGCGCGGCAACCAGCGTGGCCTTGCGTCCTACCCGGTCACCAAAGTGGCCGAACACGGCCGAGCCGACGGGACGCGCAAAGAAAGCAATGGCAAATGTAGCGAGCGACTGCAAGGTGGCCGCGGTGGCGTCACCTGCGGGGAAGAACAGCTTGGGGAAAACGAGAACCGCTGCGGTGGCGTAGATGTAAAAATCGAAGAACTCAATCGTGGTGCCAATCAGGCTGGCGAACAGCACGGTGCCGGGAGAATTCACGGCGCCGGTGTGGGCTTTGGACATTGAAGATTCCTATGTTGTTGTGATTTTTTCGAATCCTTCGCGAAGTTCGTCTGCGTCCTCGGGGCGGACCACGCGAACGACTTCCTTACCATCGCGCAGGAAGATCATCGTGGGCCACAGTTTGACTCGGAAAGAGCGTCCCAGCAAGCGTCCGGGTCCGTCTTCCACCTTGATGTGCTTTACCGGCTCGTGACCGGCAAAGGCTTCGGATAGCAGCGGCTGCGCTGCCCGGCAGTATCCGCACCAGTTGGTGCCGAATTCCAGCAAGGCAGGTCCGCTGAGCGCATCGATCTCGGCGCGGGTAGGCGCCTCGGGCTTATAGGTC
>NZ_JBFRDW010000630.1:0-3531 GCF_052113985.1 Pseudoduganella sp. RAF53_2
GGGGAAATGGCATGAGCGGGCGGGTTTGTGGTCGAAAAACGGTGGTTTGAGAGGCTAATTTTATAAAATAGCGGACTTTCCGGATTTTGACCCCATTTCGGCGCAGAATCGGGCCGGGGAAATGGCATGAGCGGGCGGGTTTGTGGTCGAAAAACGGTGGGTTGAGAGGCTAATTTGATAAAATAGCGGACTTGCCGGATTTTGCCCCCATTTCGGCGCAGAATCGGGCCACCGCTTTCTATTTTACCGCCTCCGCTGCGAAATACACCATGAGCCAACCTTCGAATGTTTCCCTGTCCTACCGTGACGCGGGTGTCGATATCGACGCCGGCGATGCCTTAGTTGAAGCGATCAAGCCGTTCGCCAAGCGCAYCATGCGCGAAGGCGTGATGGGCGGCATCGGCGGCTTCGGCGCGCTGTTCGAGATCAGCAAGAAGTACAAGGAGCCAGTGCTGGTGTCCGGTACCGACGGCGTGGGTACCAAGCTGAAACTGGCTTTCGAGCTGAACCGTCATGACACCGTGGGCATCGACCTGGTTGCCATGAGCGTGAACGACATCCTGGTGCAGGGCGCCGAGCCGCTGTTCTTCCTGGACTACTTCGCCTGCGGCAAGCTGGACGTGCCGACCGCGACCGACGTGATCAAAGGCATCGCCAAGGGCTGCGAAATTTCCGGCTGCGCGCTGATCGGCGGCGAAACCGCTGAAATGCCTTCCATGTACCCAGCCGGCGAATACGACCTGGCCGGCTTCGCGGTGGGCGCAGTGGAAAAGTCCAAGCTGATCGACGGCACCAAGATTATTCCTGGCGACGTGGTGCTGGGTCTGGCTTCGTCCGGCGCGCACTCCAACGGCTACTCCCTGGTACGCAAGATCATCGAAGTGGCGAAGCCGGATCTGAACGCCGACTTCCACGGCCGCAAACTGGCGGACGTGATCATGGAACCGACCCGCATCTACGTGAAGCCCCTGCTGGCGCTGATGGAAGCGATGGAAGTGAAGGGCCTGGTGCACATCACCGGCGGCGGCCTGGTCGAGAATATCCCTCGCGTGCTGGGCGAGCACCTGACCGCAGAACTGGATGGTTCGTCGTGGACCATGCCTCCGCTGTTCCAGTGGCTGCAACAGCACGGCGGCGTGGCCGACGCTGAAATGCACCGCGTGTTCAACTGCGGCATCGGCATGACCGTGATCGTCTCCGCCGAAAACGCCGACGCAGCCGAAGCCCAGCTGAAGGCCGCCGGCGAAACCGTCTACCGCATCGGCAAAATCCGCGCCCGCGCGGAAGGCGAACACCAGACGATCGTCAAGTAATTAAAACCGACGGCGTGAACCTAGTGGCTGCCACATCGTGGCAGCCACTTGCTTTTAGTCCCGGGTTTTAATGAGGTCAGCGGCGCATCAGCGCTTGAGGATCTTCGGTACGGCAGGGGAGCGCAGGCGGTGCGCGTCCGGCAGGCCGGAGCCGAGCAGGGGGCGCAGGTAGTTGATGAAGGCGTCGGTGACGTTGGTGCCGCTGGCGGATATGAAGGCGTCTTCCATCGTACGCGTTTTGCCGGCCACGGTTTCCAGCGGCAGCAGCTCATATTGCACCGCGTAGTCGCCGCTGCGGCGGATCGCCACGGAACCATCGCGGTCGCCCCACATCGCAAACTGCACGGCCTTCTCGCCGACTTCGCGCGCCTCGCGCTGGTCCACGTCCGAAACGCAGCCGAGGAAGGAGCGCTGCAGATAGCCGAAGGTGTCGCCGCGCACGCGCTTGATGCCGAGCTTCTCCTTGATTTCATCGCACAGCAAATCGGCCAGCGCGCCGGTGCCGGACAGCTGCACATTGCCATGCGCATCGCGCTCGACCTCTTTCGCCAGCAGCGAGGCAATCGCTTCGCCGGACGCATCGTGAATGCCTTCCGACACCGCAATCACGCAGCGGCCATGTCTGGCGTAAGTCTCCTTCACATCAGCCAGAAACTGCTCCAGCGAGAACACGCGTTCCGGCAGGTAGATCAGGTGCGGTCCGTCGTCGGGGAATTTACGTCCGAGCGCCGAAGCCGCGGTGAGGAAGCCGGCGTGGCGGCCCATCACCACGCCCACGTACACACCAGGCAGCGACGCGTTGTCCAGGTTCGCGCCCGCAAAGGCCTGCGCCACAAAGCGCGCGGCCGACGGGAAACCCGGCGTATGGTCATTGCCCACCAAATCGTTGTCGATGGTTTTCGGAATATGCACGGCACGCAGCGGATAGCCTTCGGCGCGCGCCTGTTCACTGACGATGCGTACCGTGTCCGACGAATCGTTACCGCCGATGTAGAAGAAGTGGCCAATGTCGTGCGCCTTCAGCACCTTGAAGATATCTTCGCAATACTTCAGGTCCGGCTTGTCGCGCGTGGAACCGAGTGCGGAGGAGGGCGTGRCTGCAACCAGCTCCAGGTTATGGCTGGTCTCCTGCGTCAGATCCAGGAAGTCTTCGTTGACGATGCCGCGCACGCCATGCAGCGCGCCGTACACCTTCGTCACTTCGCGGAAGCGCCGCGCCTCCAGTACCACACCTACCAGCGACTGGTTGATGACGGCGGTAGGACCGCCTCCCTGTGCGACCAGAATTTTGCCCGACGACATGCGCAGCCTCCCGAGGAAATTGGATGACGAGCCGCCAGCTTACTCCGTTTTCGCGCCAGGACCGATATTCTTGTCGAGGAATTTCTCCACGCGGGTCCAGAAGTCGTAGCGGTTTTCCGGCAGCAGCCAGCCATGGCCCTCGCCCGAATACTCGATATATTCCACATCGGCTTTGTTGGCCTGCAAAGCTGAACGCAGTTTGCTGTAGTGCGTGAATGGCACGCGGTGATCGTCCGTGCCATGGGCCAGTAGCAGCGGACGCTTGATGCGGGCGGCCTGCTTCAGCGGCGAAGTGGCGATGAACTGCTCGGTATCCTTGTTCACATCGCCGATCAGGTGAGGCGCGCCGTATTGTTTGTAGTCGTCGCCCATATCGGACAGCACCATATCGCCGCTGTCGAACATCAGAGGAATATCGGTGACGGCGGCGAAGGCAACGCCGCAGCGGTACAGATCCGGATCTTTGATTAGGCCCATCAGCGTCGCATACCCGCCATAGCTGCCGCCCAGGATGCAGACCCGCTTCGGATCGGCAATACCCTGCGCCACGGCCCATTTGACCGCGTCGGCGATATCGTCCTGCATGGCAAGACCCCATTGCTTGCGGCCCGCGGAGAACAGCTGGAAGCCATAGCCGGTACTGCCGCGGAACTCGGGCTGGATGACGGCATAGCCGCGCGAGGCGAGGAACTGGCTGTCTTCATCCCAGGTCCAGTCGGTGCCGCGCACATAAGGACCGCCATGCACGATCACCACCATCGGCAGCTTCTTGCCGCCACCTTTCGGCATCGTGACCCAGGCCGGAATGGCCAGACCGTCACGCGCCTTGAACTTGACCAGATCCATCTGACCCATGTCCGCAGCATGGATGCCTGGATGCCGGCTGCCCAGCACGACCAGCTTGTGCGTCTCGGTG
>NZ_JBFRDW010000631.1:0-3529 GCF_052113985.1 Pseudoduganella sp. RAF53_2
TCCGCAACCGCCCGCGCGGTTGCCCCGTCGCGGATACCGAAACCGACACCGATCGGCAGCGACACGTGCTTGCGGATCGCCGCAATACGCTGAGCTACCTCGGCGGTGTCAATATGGCCTGCGCCGGTGACACCCTTCAGCGAGACATAGTAGCTGAATCCGCTACCGACCCGCGCCACCTGCTGCACGCGCTGCTCGGTCGAGGTAGGCGCCAGCAGGAAGATCAGGTCGAGCTCCGCGGCGCGCATCTTGCCCGCGAATTCCTCGCACTCTTCCGGCGGATAATCGACCACGATGGCGCCGTCCGCGCCCACGCTGCGGCTGGCATCGATGAAGGCTTCAGCGCCGATGCGTTCGATCGGATTGGCATAACCCATCAGCACCACCGGCGTGTGCCTATTGGTCTTGCGGAATTCACGTACGAATTCGAAGCAGTCGCGAATGCCGACGCCTTTTGCCAGCGCGCGCTCGCAGGCGCGCTGGATGACCGGGCCTTCAGCCATCGGGTCGGAGAAAGGCACGCCCAGTTCGATGATGTCGGCGCCACCCTCGACCAGGGCGTGCATCAGGGGCACGGTCTGCTCGGGGCCGGGATCGCCAGCGGTGATGAAGGTGACGAGGGCTTTCTTGTTCTGCTCTTTGAGCGATGCGAAGGTAGCTGCGATACGGGACATAGTCGTAGCCTCCTTAGAACTGCAGGCCGGCGCGCTGGGCGACGGTGTGCATATCCTTGTCGCCGCGGCCCGACAGGTTAGCCAGAATGATCTTATCCTTCGGCAGCGTGGCCGCCAGCTTCACGGCGTAGGCCAGTGCGTGCGACGACTCCAGCGCCGGAATGATGCCTTCGATATGGCAGCAGTCGTGGAAGGCCTGCAGCGCTTCGTCGTCGGTAATCGACACGTACTCGGCGCGGCCGGAGTCCTTCAGATAGCTGTGTTCAGGTCCCACGCCCGGATAATCCAGGCCTGCGGACACCGAATGCGTTTCGATGATCTGGCCGTTATCGTCCTGCAGCAGATAGGTGCGGTTGCCGTGCAGGACACCCGGATAGCCCTTGGTCAGCGAGGCAGCGTGATGGCCGGTATCCAGCCCCTCCCCTGCCGCTTCGACGCCGATCAGGCGCGTATTGGCCTGGTCGATGTAAGGATAGAAAATACCCATCGCATTGGAACCGCCACCGATGCAGGCGACCACGTAGTCCGGCTGGCGGCCAGTCATTTCCGGCATCTGCACCAGGCATTCCTCGCCGATCACCGACTGGAAATCGCGCACCAGCATCGGGTACGGGTGCGGGCCGGCCACGGTGCCAATGATGTAGAAGGTGTTTTCAATATTGGTAACCCAGTCGCGCATCGCTTCGTTCAGCGCGTCCTTCAGGGTCTTGGAGCCCGACTCCACCGGCACCACGGTCGCGCCGAGGAGCTTCATGCGGTACACGTTCTGCGCCTGGCGCTTCACGTCTTCGCTGCCCATGTACACCACGCATTCGAGGCCGAAGCGCGCGCAAATGGTGGCGGTCGCAACGCCGTGCTGGCCCGCGCCCGTCTCGGCGATGATGCGCTTCTTGCCCATGCGCTTGGCCAGCAGGGCCTGGCCGATCACGTTATTGATCTTGTGCGCGCCAGTGTGGTTCAGGTCTTCGCGTTTCAGGAAGATCTGGGCGCCGCCCGCGATTTCGGACCAGCGCTTGGCGTGGTAAATCGGCGAAGGACGGCCGACGAAGTGTTTCAGCTCGTAGCGGAACTCTTCGAGGAAGATCTCATCCTTGCTGTATTTGTCGTAGGCTTCGCGCAGCTCGGCCAGCGCGTAGCTCAGGGTTTCGGCGACGAAGGAGCCGCCGTAAGGGCCGAAGTGGCCAGTGGCATCCGGCAGATGATAGGTGGATGCGTGGAACAGGTGCGCTGGTGCAGCGTCAACTGGGGTTTTCATGGGGCTGTGACCTTTCAATAGTGACATCGGCTGCCCGCACGCCGCGGATGAACTCCGCGATCAGGCGGGCGTCCTTGATGCCCTTGGCGCGCTCGACGCCACTACTGACGTCAACCGCGTACGGGCGAACGCTGGCAACCGCGCCAGTCACATTTGCAACGCTCAAGCCACCACTCAAAACGGCCCGATGCGCGAGATCTTTTGGAATGAGAGACCAATCGAAAACCTTTCCTGCGCCGCCATATGCATCCACGAAGGTGTCGAGCAGAAGGCCCGAGAACAGCCGGCTGGATGCGCGGCATTGTGCTTCGTATTCTAACAGCTCGCCGGAGCTGGTGTCCGGTTTCACGCGGAAGGCGCGCATGAAGGCGCGATTGGCCGCCTGCGCCGCCGCGGCGCACTGCTCCGCCGTTTCGTCGCCGTGGAACTGCAGGAGCGACACCGGCGCCACCGCCACGGTGGCCGCCACTTCCTCCGCGCTGGCGTTGACAAACAGGCCAGTCGCCGTAACGAACGGCGGCAACAGCGCAATCAGCTCGGCGGCGCGCTGCGGCGTCACGTAGCGCGGGCTTTTCGGATAGAACACGAAACCGACCGCATCCGTGCCTGCCGCAACGGCGGCAAGGACGTCTTCTTCGCGGGTCAGGCCGCAGATCTTGATGCGTGTGCGGGACATGGCAATTCCTAGAAAGCGGGGAGGATGCGGGGCTCTTCGTACGGCAAGTTCCACCTGGCATCGTACTCGATCTTGGCGAGATACAGGCCGTCTGGCATGAAGGTCGGCGCGGCCACGGTACGGTCGCGGCCCGCCAGCAGCCTGCCCAGCCAGCCGGTGTCTTCGCGGCCCTGGCCGACGTAGATCAGCGAGCCAACCAGATTGCGCACCATGTGGTGCAGGAAGGCGTTGGCGCGCAGCGTGAACAGGATCATGTCGCCGTGGCGCTCGATACCGATCTCGTACATCTCTTTCACCGGCGTCCTGGCCTGGCACATGGAGGCACGGAAGGCGGTGAAGTCGTGGGTGCCGATCAGCGGCTTGACCGCTTCGCGCATGCGCTCCACGTCCAGCGGCCGATGGCAAAAACCGGCGCGGCCCGCCAGCAAAGGCGAACGCACCTGGTGATTGAACAGCAGATAGTGATAAGTACGGGAGCGGGCGCTGAAGCGGGCGTGGAATTCCTGCTCAGGCGTGGGCGCGTCAGGCAGATATTTTGCCCAGCGCACGCCGATGGAGTCCGGCAGGAAGGCGTTGATGCCGCGCACCCAGGCGTGCGGTTCGCGCATCAGATCGGTGTCGAAGTGCACCACCTGGCTCAGGGCGTGCACGCCTGCGTCGGTGCGGCCGGCACAGGTGGTGCCGATCTTGACGCAGGCGAACTTCTCGATCGCCTCCTCCAGCTTGTTCTGCACGGTCTGGCCGTGCGGCTGGATCTGGTAGCCGAGCCACTCGGCACCGTTGTACTGGACCCCTAATGCAATGCGTTTCAATTGAACTCCCCGTTCTGCGAGCGGGGATTATAACGTTTAGCCCAGCTGGGCGCGCATTGTCGAGGCACGGGCAACCTGGTCGTCGCTGCCGCCACGGATCACTTCATCCAGC
>NZ_JBFRDW010000632.1:0-3524 GCF_052113985.1 Pseudoduganella sp. RAF53_2
GGCATGCGCGCCAGCCTTCACAATATGCTGAACCTGTGCGGCCTGAGCCGTATCGACGATGCGTCGAGCTCGGGCCAGGCTATCCGCGCCCTGGAGAACAAGGTCTACGACCTGATCCTTTGCGAATACGATCTTGAAACCGGCCAGGACGGCCAGCAGATGCTGGAAGACTTGCGCCACCACCGCTTGATCAATGCCTCCACCATGTTCTTCATGGTCACCGGCGAAGGCCAGTTCAGCAAGGTGGTCAGCGCCGCCGAACTGATGCCCAGCGATTACATCCTGAAGCCTTTCGCGGCCGACAATATGATGGACCGCATCTGGCGCGCGCTGGATCGCCGCAATGCGCTGCTGCCCGTTTATCAATTGATTGAGCTGGGCGACTTTGCCGCCGCGCTGGAAGCTTGCGAGGCGGGCGAGATGGCGCAGCCGCGCTTTGCCGCCGACTTCATGCGCCTGCGTGCCGAAATGCATTTGCAGCTGGGCGAGCCGGAACTGGCCGAGCCGATTTATGCGGAGTTGTGGGACACCCGCCATATCCACTGGGCACGCCTGGGTCAGGCCAAGACCCTGTTCCTGCGCGAGCGCTACGACGAAGCGCGCCAGATGCTGGAAGAGCTGCTGGGCCAGAACGCGCGCTTCCTCGATGCCTATGACTGGCTGGCAAAAACCCACGAAGCCAATGGCGACCTGCCTGCCGCGCAAGCCGTGCTGAACGATGCGGTGGAACTGTCGCCGCATGCCGTGCGCCGCTTGCGCCGTCTGGGCGAGGTGGCGCTGGAGGCGGGCGATGTCGATGCCGCTGAACGCGCCATGAAACAAGTGGTCAGCAAGGCGCGCTACTCGGAGTTTCGAAATCCGGAAGACCACGCGCGGCTGGCGCAGACGCTGGTGAAGAAGGGCGATCCGGTGCAGGCGGCGGCCGTGATCCGCGATCTGGATAAATCGCTGGCGGGGCAGAAGAACACGGAAGTATGCAGCGCCATTTCGTCCGCCATGCTGCACGAGTACACCGGCAATGAAGCGCGCATGAATGCATCGCTCGACAGCGCGCTGGCGGGCTGCAAGCGCGCCACCGGCCTGTCGAACGAAATCAAGATGGAGCTGGCGCGTACCTGTCTGGAAGTGGGCAAGGAAGAACAGGCGGCCGATGTGATGCGCGATGTGATGCGCAACGCAGCCAGCAATGCCGCCATGGCCAAGGCGGTGCGCATGATGGAGCAGGCCGGGCACGGCGAGCTGGCCACGCGCCTCGCCAACGAAAGCCGCACCGAGGTCGGCGATATGGTGGCGGAAGGTGCGCGCCTGGCAAAGGAAGGAGACTTCCGCGGTGCGGTGGACCTGATGGCGGAAGCGGTGGCCAAGCTGCCCGACAATCCGCAAGTGGTGTTCAATGCCGCGGTGGCGGTGCTCAAATGCCTGGAGAACACCGGCTGGGACGAACATCTGGGCCAGTATGCGCTGGACTACATTGCCGGCGTACGCCGCCTCGATCCGGTCAATCCCAAACTGAATGCCCTGGTCAATCTGCACCAGGACATATTGAAGAAATACAACATCCGTCCCGGCCGCCGGCGCGAACCTGGCGTGCGCATAGCGATATAAGAGCAATGCCGCTTGCTCGGCGCTACAATGGCTTGCATTAGCCTACAACCATAACAGTAATGCCACATTCCCATGACGAGCAGCGGCCCGTACGCGCCCTGCTGCTGAAGAAGCTATGCAGCGACGATGAAGGCCTCTTCGCGCTTGGCGTCTCGGTAGCACGTGTGGTGCAGCTGGCTGACTCGGATGACCAGGGCACGCAAAGCCTGGCCTACTATGTTCTGTCCGACGTCGCGCTGACCCAGAAGATCCTGCGTCTGGCGAACACGCCGCAGTACCGCACCGCAGCCGGTACGCCGGTAACCACGATTTCCCGCGCGATTTCGCTGCTTGGTTTCGATACCGTGAAGACTACGGCGCTGGCCATGCTGCTGGTCGATACGCTGGCCAACAGCAAGCATGCGCAAAGCGTGCGCGTGGAGCTGGAGGCGGCGCTGTGCGCCAGCCTGGTGGGACGCGAGCTGGCGCGGCGCAGCCCTTACCAGAAGGCGGAAGAGGCGGCGATTGGGGCGCTGTTCAAAAACATCGGTCCGCTGGTGATCGCCTCGCGCGAGCATGAGCGCTTCCGCGAAATCGCGCAGCTGATGGCGACCGGCCAGCATACGCAGGCGCAGGCCTCGCAGATGATTCTGGGCTCGACCTACGACACGCTGTCGGCCGCGATTCTGAAGGAGTGGAAGATCCCTGATGTGATCGTGCGCTCGACAGGGCCGCTGCCGCCGGGCGCGCAAAAGCTGCCGATCGACCGGGCCGAGTGGATGCGCATAGTGGTGAGCTTCAGCATGGATGCGGCACGCGCGGTGACGCGCAGGTCCGGTCCCGCCGCGGACGATGCGCGCTTGCTGACGCAGCGCTTCGGCGTGGCGCTGGCTATGGAGAAGGAAGACGTCGAGCAGCTGTTCTTCACCGTCCGCCGCAATATGGATGCGCTGCTGGATTCCATGCAGCTTGGCGCGCAGGAAGAACCGGAAGAGGAAGTCCACGAAGGTTTGCCGAATGTGCTGGCGCTGGCCACCATGGACGCGGGCCAGAGCGAGCAGGAGGGCATTTACCCCAGCGGCAAGCCATTCCATGCGCGCGAACTGCTGCTGGCCGGCGTGCAGGAAGTGACGCAGATGCGCGCGGCAGGACGCAGCAAGGTCAATGAACTGATCCAGGCGGTGCTTGAGACGCTGTATCGCAGCATGGGCTTCCGCTTTGCGACGGTGGCGCTGAAGGACGTGAAGAGCGGCCAGTTCCGCGCCCGTATCGCGCTCGGCGAACGGCATGTGGAACGCGCGGCGGCTTTCGCTTTCCCCTTGCAGGGTAAGGATTTGTTCCATCTGGCGATGGACAACGATGCGGATCTGATGATCGCCGATGCGACGGTGCCGAAGATCCGCGATCTGCTGCCGGACTGGCATCTCAAACTGCTGCCCGATGCGCGCAGCTTCATCGTGCTGCCGCTGGTGGTGCAGGGCGTGCAGCTTGGCCTGTTCTACGCCGACCGCGCGCATCCCGCCCCGGAAGGCGTGCCGCCGGATGAGACTTCCCTGATCCGCGCCCTGAAAGGCCAGGTGCTGGTAGCCCTGACGCCCTGAGAGCGGCGGCGCAATGAGCCGCGGTTTGCAAGCGCAAGCGTGGAGGGGAGGGCGCCGTCTCCGCGCCGTCAAGTCGCTTGCGGATTCCGGGATCAAAACGGCAGCGCGCGACAGGGCGGCGGAGGCTGTCGAAAATGCAACTTAAAAACAACACTTGCAAAGTTGCAGGTGCAGCCCTTACAATCTCGCCCCGAAGCGGACGTCAGTGCCGCAGTGCAGAAAACTGCATTGTGTGTGTTGACAGTCTTTTGTAATTGCTTCATACTCTGCGGTTCCTTCGCGGAGGGGTGGCCGAGTGGTTAAAGGCAGCAGACTGTAAATCTGCCCTCTTATGAGTAC
>NZ_JBFRDW010000633.1:0-3521 GCF_052113985.1 Pseudoduganella sp. RAF53_2
AGTCTGAGCCTTACGATGAAAGCAAAATCTGGCCAATTTTTCTGGGTCATTGTTCACCCTTAGTTTAGGAATCGCTGTGCCGAAATTCATTGTTGTCAAAACAATTCAATACACCGAAGAGGTCCAGGTTGAGGATGCTCCAACAGCGGAGGTAGCTAAGGAAGTGGCTTTGGCAACAGAAGGTAAACGCATCCAAAACGACGTTGTGATTGATGCCTACGTACGTCGGCTCATTGAGTAAGAATTGTGAGCACCGCAGTTCTTGAGGCGGCACCAGATCAGCGAGTAGTCCTTGTAAGACAAAACGGTTGGCTTCGAGATCGGGCGATTCGTGGAGTGTTGTAGATGCGTTTACTTCGAAACGCGTTCAAATACTGACGAAGTCTGTTCGGGCTATCTCGCTGCTAGAGTGAATTCCATTAGATGTAGCCTCAGTATCGAGCGAATGCTCTGCAGTTAATCTCCTCTGGAGGCCATATATGTGGAATCTAGCCAGCATTGCCGAAACTGCGGCGCCGTCGCGACAGAGAAATTTTGCCCGATGTGTGGCCAGGAAGCCCGGCTGCATCCGCTGAGTTTGCTTGAATTTCTACATGAATTTGTTGGACATTATGTCGCGTTGGAGGGCAAGCTTTGGGGCAGCATCACCCGCTTGTTGTTCCATCCTGGCCTGCTTACTAATGAGTACTTGGCGGGCCGCCGCAAGCGATATGTCGAGCCGCTTCGGCTCTATCTTTTCGTTTAGTCTGATTTTTTTCGCGGTGAGAAGCTCAACCACATTGAAGTGGTTATTGCTGATGATATTTCATTGCCTTTCGCTCCTGCTTGGTGTGTTGATCGTACTTGGCCTGGGCGTAGTGAGTTCGCATTAGAACTCAGGACAGAATGGGCCAAGGCAGCATGCCGACCAGCTCCAGACGGACTTATGACGGTTGACGTATCAAAACTAAAGTACGAAAAAAAACGGCATCGATTGATGCCGTGAAGGATCGCCACAATGCATTGGAGACTACATAGATAACGCTTGGGACGCAGCAATCATATTGCTGCGCTACTACCCGGTGCTGCCAATTTGGGCCTCTTTGCTGCCAATCGTTACTTAGGCCTTTGTGCCCTCTCCGAATTCTAAGGATGGTCCATAGCTTGCCGCTCAAATTAAAGTTGGCGGCATTTTGCAATTGTTTGGCAATTTTGCCGACGTAACCTTCTCTAGAATCTCTTTGTCTTGAAGGCTCGTGGCTCTGAGACTGGCGGTGTGGAGAATAATTAACTTCTACACATAGCATAGGGCTGTGACTCACCCACGAATATCCGCAACCTCGACCAGTGAAATTGAATGCACGCCATAGATAGAGAAGCGCTAAACTTTGTGAGAAAAGCTCGACTGGAATACAATCCAAATCGATTGCTGGATACGGTAGCGGAAATTCTTCAGGTGAAAACAGACTCTGCCTTAGCGACTGCATTGCGGGTCGGTCAGCCTATCTTGAGCAAAATGCGGCACGGAAAAGCGAACGTTAGTTCCGGAATGCTTATTCGCATGCATGAGATTACAGGCCTGACGATTGGCGAGCTGAAGTATCTGTTGGGCGGCAATTCCTTTGAAATCCGGAGATCCGAATGTTGAGTGTGCTTATCGGGATCGCTCTAGCAATTGGCGTCGGGCTCTTAGGTACGTACATCAAGCTAGATCGCGAGCGCGGCTTTTACCCGGTTATTTTAATCGTAGTGGCAGCTATTTACGTGCTATTCGCGTGCTGCGCAAACGAACCACGAGTCGTCTTCATCGAGATCCTGCCGTTGGCAGTATTTGGTATCGCGGCCGTAGTCGGTTTTCGAAAGAGCCAGTGGATTGTGGTTGTGGGGTTGGCGGGTCACGGATGTTTTGATGCGGTTCATAACCTATTGATCCTAAATAAAGGTGTCCCTCCATGGTGGCCAGAATTTTGCGGCACGTTTGACGTGGTCTTCGCACTTTATTTCGGCGTGAGACTGGTGTGGTCGAAGAGGAAGCTTTCTTCATCGTCATCGGAACCACACCTCTTTCGTAACAATGGCTGATATCGACATCAAAACGCACAACGATTCCAGCCTATAGGTCGGTTCCGGCGCGCTAAGAAGCCCCCTCAGGACGAAGTGGTAATAGGGCCAAAGTGACAACAAGATTGTTATCTCGAGATTTGCGTTCTGGCTCGATGGCACTTCTATGTCCCCCGGGTCGTGCGTTCGCGCAAGCGAGCGACGCGTGCTGCGTCAACTGCTCTACTTTTCGGATTGTTGAATTCGTCTCGCTGTGCTGGCGAGATTGGTCAGAACTCCGCTAGGCTTCTCGTCCATTTGCTTCCGCTTCGGCCCTTATTGAAAGCTTAGAACAATGGATCGTGGCCGAGATTGTCAATGAATTGTCAGTGCCGCGTTTGTGACGCTTCCATAATGGTATGTCGCCGGATGCGGTGACGGTGGTCTAAACGCGAGGGAAATATGGAAAAAATAATTAGCGAGAATTCGGGGCCAAGAGAGTCGTTGGTATTCAAACTTGGCAATGAGGAGTACGGCATTGATCTGCATAAGGTTCAGGAGATTAGAAGCTATCCTGCCGTGACTCGGATTGCAAATGCGCCAGACTTCATCAAGGGGCTTATAAATCTGCGCGGTACTATTGTTCCTGTTGCCGATATGAGGATTAAGTTCCGGTTGGGCTCCGCCGACGTTGGTCCATTCACGGCGGTCATCATCCTGAGTGTGCGACAGCGCCTGATTGGCCTCGTCGTTGATAGTGTCTCTGATGTCATGACCCTCCTCGCGGACCAGGTAAAGCCTGCACCAAGTATGAGCTCGATGATGAGTGTAGACTTCATCACCGGTATTGGAACAATCGATGACCGAATGCTGATTCTTCTCGACATTGATGCCTTAATTTCGTCTGCAGAGATGCAATTGATGGACACTGCTTCAGCTTAACCATGCTATCCGTTTTCTGATTGGCATGTACCTCTCAACGACGCACTGACGCGTTTGTCCGTGGTCTTCTAGGAGAATTCGTACCTCCCCCGACTTGCCTGGGGGAGTGCTACCCAAGTTCCCACACATTCCGTTGAGTAGCCATACGTTGCGTCGCATTCTATTCTGTGGCAGCAACTAACAGGTATTTGTCTCTTCAGCCTGGTAAGCCCTTCGGATAATCATGTCGCGATGATCGCATGTGCGGTCATTCGACGATCCATTCATACTTACATCCAGGACTGAAAGCAATTATGAAAGAAACGATCCTGTCGCGATCCATGCGCCTGATTTTCTCCAGCGGTATGGCCGTAACAACCGGGCTTATCGCCCAAAGCGCAATGGCCCAAGATGCCAAACCAGAAATCCAGCGTGTGGAAATTACGGGTTCGGCAGTTAAACGCATCGCAGTTGAGGGAGCGTTGCCGGTACAAACGCTGTCTAAATTGCAGATCGAGCAAACGGGCGCCACCACGGTCGCGGATCTCGTTGCAACGCTGCCTTCGATGCAGGGCCTCATT
>NZ_JBFRDW010000634.1:0-3500 GCF_052113985.1 Pseudoduganella sp. RAF53_2
GTATTGGCCACGCGGTCGAGCTCCTTTGCCAGCGACGACACCTCGTTCTGGATCGATTTGCGGTCGGAATCAGAGTTTGTGCCATTAGCAGACTGCACGGAGAGTTCTCGGATGCGCTGCAGCAAGTCGCCGGCGGTGCTGAGACCACCTTCAGCCGTCTGCGCCAGCGAGATACCATCGTTCGCGTTACGAGCCGCCTGGTTGTTGCCACGAATCTGCGAGGTGAAGCGCTCGGAGATTGCTAATCCGGCCGCGTCGTCTTTAGCGCTATTGATTCGCAGCCCGGAGGACAGGCGCTGCAGCGAGGTCGACAGGGAAGCTTGAGACGCATTCAGGTTACGCTGTGCGTTCARGGAKGCAACGTTGGTGTTGATGSTCTGAGCCATGATSTARRTCTCCGGTACTGTAAGTTGGGCWAWTTGCTCATTCACTTTGGCCTGCCACTTACTTGTGACAATGAAGCCGCTGTTGTGTCTGATTACGGGGAACCGTCGGAAACCTTGAAGTGCAGTGACGAGTCCAAACTGCTAGTTTTGGCTCTATAGTCAAAGAGGTGCCATTGCTACCGTCTCACGCGACAAGTTCTGCTGGAACTTTAGGGTTCAAACGAATATTTGTAGTTGTCCTAAAACTCCTTCTTGCCACTTGATGCCGTCACGCCCCGCCTTTATCAAAAGTGTCATCGGTGACTAGTCACGACAATCTGTTCAACTTCAACAATTCGTTAGCTTTATCTAGGAAGCTTGCGGCGAGCACCTGGCAGTATTCTTTCAAACGGTAACGCAGCGGGCGATATATAGACCTGACGTGACAGCAATTTGGGACCCACACGGGTTCGCTTTCGTCGTCATGACCGCTCGTTACTGTCATTAAACCCATATCCTTGCCGCTACGGTACTCATCAACGAACTGCGTTGAGATGAAGCGAAGTTTCGGTCATAGCGGCCGTAGTTCCCCTGCGGATGTAACTCTTGGAGTCATATTCAGCAGTGATCTATGGACCTAGATTTAGTCTTTGGTGAACACGTTTCAGTTCTCGAAGTGCCTGATGTTTTTGAACATGGCTTCTGGTTGTTCGGTGCTGTGCACAGCACTGCATGAAGATTTCGTAACAGCAACTAGTGTTGGATTTGAGGCAATTGATTGAAATGTCTGTTACCATTTATCGGTGACTGGGAAGATTTCATTCAATGACAATGACTACACTTATCAATAATGAGATTGCGGAAAAGCAGCGTAAATCGGAGTTCATCGCCTTGCTGCGCGCCAGATTTGTCATTTCCAGCAGAGCGAAAAGTACGCAAGGTTGGTTCATTGTCCTTACGGTTGCATTACCGGTACTAAGTCTCCTGCTGGCACCACACTATCCAGATTTGAAACCGTACTTTGCGTTGGCCGCGCTAACGGTTTTGCTCTTGGATACTGCGGTAGTGGAGCGAATTCAAAAGGACCGCACAAAGCGGAGTGCGAAACTGCAAGAAGAATTCGATACCAAGATTTTGGGTATGCCGTGGAACCGATTTGTGGTTGGTGCCCCTGTGGATCCGGAAGACATACGTGAGGCGTCCGGAAAAGTTCTGTCGAAAGAGCGTGAAGCGGGATTCTTGGATTGGTATGAGACCTGCGTCAGTGATGTCCCGCTACGCTTCGCGCGATTAATCTGTCAGCGCACTAATCTCTCATACGACGCCCGTATTCGTAAGCGCTACGGAGGCTGGCTTCTTGCGCTTGCCGTCATCTTGGCTGTTGGTTTGGTAGCCTCAGGGATCGCGTTGAAGCTGAAATTGCCTGAACTCCTGCTGTCCGTGATTACGCCCGTTATGCCGATATTCAACTGGGCGATTCGTGAGCACCGCAAGCAGATCGACACCGCGAACACTTTGGTAACGCTTAAGACTGAGTGCGAGAAATTGTGGGATAAAGCCCTGGCCGGCGCCAGCGAGCAAGATTTGGTTAAGGGCTCTCGCGAACTACAGGACGCCATATACCAGCACAGGGCCAGCAGTCCGTTGGTGTTTGACTGGATTTATCGCCGCCTCAGGACAAAGAACGAAGATGCCGCTCGCCACGCCGCCGAGAAGCTTGTAGGGCAAGTCAAAGAGATGCAAATGAAGGAGATGAAAGTATGAAGCTACACGATCATTTCCGCACCTTTCTTGAAGACTTTGTTAACCTCAATGCCACTCGACTGGACTTATTGGAAAACAGCATCGAAGCCGTTAAGACAGCTGTGAAGGCCAGTTCCTGGGAGGCTAAGATCATAGACTTCGCGCCCCAAGGGTCTTGGGCGCACAAGACGATCATCAAGCCTTTGCCAGACAAGGAGTTCGATGCCGATCTTTTGGTCTTCGTGGAAGCAAAAGAGGATTGGACCGCTAAAGAATACGTCAATAAGCTGGCAAATGCATTGGAGGCTAACGCAACATATGCAGACAAAATTCGACGCTACTCGCACTGCGTAACCATTGAGTATGCATGCGATCGTCGCATCGATATTGCTCCATGCGTCGTCGATAGAACGTACAGGGGACAGTACGAAGTTTGCAACCGCGGCACCGACATGTTTGAACAGTCCGCACCCAAGGCGTACACCGACTGGGTTATTCAGAAAAACAGTATCGCGGGAGGCAACGATCTCAAAAAGGTGACGAGGCTCTTGAAATACCTTCGTGATATCAAGACAAACTTCACCTGCCCTTCGTTCTTGTTTACTACCCTGCTGGGGATGCAGATATATTCAAGCGATAAGGATTCCAGCGCATTTGCGGACTTACCGACCTCCCTGAAGACTTTGGTCGGCCGCTTGGACGACTGGCTCCAGGCACGCCCCAACGTTCCTCATGTCTCCAACCCAGTGCTTGCAACGGAAAATCAAAGCCGTGGGTGGAACGAATCCACATATTCGAACTTCCGCGACAAGATCAATCTGTATCGAGGATGGATTGATGACGCCTATGATGAGACCGATCGCGACGAAAGCATCGGCAAGTGGCAGCGTGTCTTCGGCGATAACTTCGCGGCGGGTGAGGCCAAGGAATCTGCACGTATTAGCGAAGCAGTCGCAAGGGAGGACGGGGCTATTGTGGTCGCCGGCCAGTATCAGGACTTGGTGCAAAAGGTTATAGCGATCGGCGGCAGGGCTTTGCCCGCGCGTCTTACCAAACTGCCATACATCAACCGGCCAAAGTGGAGACGTGCAGCGCAGCAATCACAGCTTACCGTGAATATCATTGCAGCTCTCTATCCGAGCGAGTACGGTCAGCCGATTTGCGCGGTGCAGTCGTTGGATCCTTTGAAAAGCGGCTACTGGGTCAAGTTTACCGCGATGAACGTGACTGGCGTCCCATTCCCGCCGGATTACATCGTCAAATGGCGCATTACCAATACTGATAAGGCAGCCTACGACGCTCAACAGTTGCGCGGCGACTTTTACGACTCGGATAAGGGAGGTAGCCGGATGGAACATCTGTCGTACCGCGGTGTTCACTTTGTGGAAGCAT
>NZ_JBFRDW010000635.1:0-3498 GCF_052113985.1 Pseudoduganella sp. RAF53_2
GAGTCCGCCATTATAGTGGGATGGCTTCACCGTGTAGCTATCACAGCGTTAGCCTATTCTCTACACTGCGCCTCTATGAGTAGAGACATTTCCCCATTTGGCCTTCGTATGCCTGCCGATTTGAAGGCTCTTCTCGAAAAATTTGCCCGTAGGAATGCCCGTTCTCTAAATTCAGAGATCGTAGGACGTTTAAACGAAAGCGTGGATGCTGCGCAACGGCCGCTGCGCAGCTATTCGGACGGTGAATTGATTAGGGAGCTGACTGACCGCTATGAGCGGGGGATGGTGTCTATCCGTATTGGACGGCCAGACGACGGGGCGTAGCTACTTACCTTGCCTTGGGCGGGCAAGTGTCCAGGAGCGCCATCACGGCGCTTTGAATGTGTGGCGGGACTTCGCGCTCTGCCAGCACTGTATTGATGTGATTCAGAAAAAACTCATAGCCAGGTGCAGATGCAAGTCGTACCTTGTCGCCGGCATTCGCCGAGCGCGTGGCATCCACATTCTGCTCCACTGACGCCGGCAGGGGATACCCGGTAATCTTGCTGATGGCCAGCATTTGCGCCAGGCTGGGTTGATGCTTGCCCAGCTCCCAGTGCGAAATATTCCCCTTAGTGTTTCCTCGGGTCGTCCGGAGTTCGAGCGCCAGTTTGGCGCCGAGCGCTTCGCCGGACAGGCCAGCGTGCTTGCGCGCGGTGCGAACCCAAGCTGCGATTTCATCTTTAATTTCCATTCCGTCATCGTATAGGTTTTCTAAACCTTTATGGGATAGAAAAACTTGACTTAAAGGTATAGAAAAACTAGACTTCGGGCTTGGCATACTTTCTCTCAACACAATGAACTCCTCTCCAATTGACGAAGTAGTCGCGATTTTAGGTTCGCTCCAAGCGCTGGCGAGGCACTTGGGTGTCACGAAGGGGGCGGCAGGGCAGTGGAAACTCCCTGGTCGTCGTGTCCCAGCAGAGCATTGCCCAACGATCGAAAGACTGGTTCAGGGCAGGGTCAGGTGTGAGGCACTTCGACCGGACGTGGACTGGGCGTATCTGAGGGGCACCGGGCAGGTGCAACCCCTTCATTGACGGTTCGAAGTGTAGAGCCGAAAGAGCAGTAGCAAAACCATAATATTTAGGAGTTTGTATGGATGTTCGCAGCGCTATCTTGAACCTGATCAACGCGATTCCTGGGAAATGGGTCGTGGCAGCAGCTCACCTGGGCATGACGGAAAATTCGCTCCGTAACCGGGCATACGAAACCAAGGGCCAATCGCTCTCGACGGATCACGCACTTGCTCTGCAGCAGCTGACCGGTGCCACTGATTTTGCCGAAGCGATTGCGGTTGCCAGCGGCGGCACCTTTGTGAAGCTGCCTGAGGTGGGCGAAATCGAAAATGAATCCATCCAGCTGCTGTTTAACGAGAACTACGCCGAGCTGGGCAAACTGTTCAACACGTTCATCGGCGCGATCGAAGATAACAAGATCGACGCAAGCGAGCGCCAGAAGCTCGAAGCGCTGGGTGCGCAACTGCATCGCAAGACCGAAACCCTGCTGGCTGTCATGTTCAGCGTGTACTGCCCGCGCGCCAACGCTGTTCGCGCCGAGCCGCTGCGCGAGGTGGCGTAATGGCGGCCTTCAATATGCCGCGTCGCGGCACGGCAGCATACAACGCACTGGTGACGCTCTATGCGGCCGGAGCCCCTCTCTCGGCTGCCACGCTGGCCGCACGCTCCGGGTGGAAGCGTGGCGCTGTCCAATTCGAGGACGAAGTGATCGGCGCCCTGTGCGCGGTTGGCCTGGCCAGYATTACCCCAAAGGGCATCGAAATTACCAGGGCGGGCAGCAAGTTCGTCGGGCCGAAAGATGCGGAGCCCGAGTACGAGGGAATCCCCGCAGCCCCGCGCGTCGGTTCGGGTTTCCGCCCACTGCGCAGCCGCAGCACAATGGTGATCCGCGCCGGCGCCTTGGACTACCGCGACATCCCTTCGATGATGGGTGGTGTGCAGGTTCCCTACAAGTCTTCGGTACGCCCGGAAAGCGAGTAAATGGCGACAGTCAACGACGTACTGGCACAGATGGCTGCGCACCTTCCCGCGCTGCCGCCGACGCCACTGGATCTCAATGCCAAGTTCAAGAAGTTTGGGGAGGGTAAGAAGTCCTGGTACAAGCTCTCCGAAATCAAGCTGGACGACGGCCGGTTTGTCGTCGCGGGGGCGTTTGGTCGCTTCCAGGGGCGCGATCCCGGCACCGTCAAAGTCGAGATTGGACGGGCCAGCCTGAGCGATGCTGACCTGGCGGCGATCAAGCGCCGACAGGAAGAAAAGCAGAAGCAAGAGGAGGAACGGCGCCAGCACGTCGCTGGCCTCGCCGCTGGCCGTGCACGCCGTCAATGGCGTCAGGCCAAGGACGCCACGCTTGTCGCTGACCACGCCTATCTGGTGCGCAAGCAAATCGTCGGTGAATATGCCCGCGTGCATGAGGATGGCAGCCTGCTGGTCCCTGCGCGGCACTACACGCGATCCGGCGCGGAGCTGGCCTGCGTGCAGAAGATTGCCCCGGATGGCGAGAAGCGGTTCAACACGGGCGCCGATATGGTTGGTGCAAGCTGCCTGCTCGGTTCCGTGTCGGCAGCTGTTCGCCAGATCGGCGTGGCAGAAGGCTATGCGAGCGGCCAGTCCGTCCGTATGGGGTGCGCCAGTGCGTTGCCCGTAATGGTCACGTTCAGCGCCGGGAACCTGCTTCCGGTCGCCCGCAAGCTCCGCGCCGATTTTCCCGACGCTGAGCTGATCTTCTTCGCAGACGACGACTGGCAACTGGTGCAGCGATACGCCCGCGACGTCCTGGAGGAGTTTGACGTGGTGGCGCCGGCCATCGACGGCGTGGACCACGTCCTGCAGAGCCCGGCTGGCCACGACGTGACCGTGCGCGCAACCTGGCGCAAGGATGCGACTGGCACGGACTACATCGAGGCAGATGTCCGCTCCGGTCGTCGCTTCCACATTTGGAAGTTTGAGAACGCCGGCATCGCCAGCGCTCGCGCCGCCGCCCGTGAGGTAGAGAACGCCCGTGTGGTATGGCCGGCGTTCGCAGATCGCGGCGAGAACAAGTGGACGGACTTTAACGATCTGCACGTTCAGGAATCGCTCGACGTGGCGCGCGCCCAGGTGATGGCGGCCATTGAGAATCGGCCTGCCGCTGACCTGCCGTCTCCCGCACCCTCTCATGTGGAATGCGCGCCTCTGGCGCCAGCCGTCGCGGCGGACGACGCTCCCCCGGCCCCCTCCGTAGAGAATGCCGAGCCCGAGGCAATTGGCCTCGTTCCGCTGGAGTGGGCGTTGTCGCATTGCGCGCTGATCCAGGGTTCGACCGATGTGTGGGACTCGGTGAACAAGCTGCGCATGAAGAGCAAGGCGTTCGTCACAATGGTCGGTAAGGAAAGCGCGAAGCAATGGGAAAACAGCCCACAGCGCCGCTCGATCAGTCCTCGCAATCTCCCGGTTACCG
>NZ_JBFRDW010000636.1:0-3490 GCF_052113985.1 Pseudoduganella sp. RAF53_2
GGGTATTTGGATGGATTCGGCCATTTGTCGAAGGTGGTTCCGGCCAATTCCCGGTGATTAACTTCTACCAGATCAATAACTACGCCGACCAGATGATCAATCAATATCAGTCGGTGACCGTGACCAATACCGGCAACAACGCAGCGCTGAACGTTGRGGTCGATGAAAGCAGCCTGAACAAAGCGCTGCGTGGATAATGAAGCTCGAAAGCCAACTTTGCTGGACTTCCGCCGCGCGCACGGACGTTGGCCTGGTGCGCAGCCGCAATGAAGATGCCTTCCTCGCCCACCCCGAACGCGGTTTGTGGGCAGTTGCGGACGGCATGGGGGGGCATGCCTTCGGCGATGTGGCGAGCCGCGCCGTGGTGGATGCGCTGGCCACGCTGGGCACCGCGTCCAGCCTGCCGGCCCTGGTCGAAGCGGCGCGCGCCAAGCTGAGCAAGGTGAATCTTGAGCTGCGCGCCAATGCACAGGCGCGCCGGGTGCCGATGATCGGC
This sequence comes from Pseudoduganella sp. RAF53_2, assembly GCF_052113985.1. NCBI lineage: Bacteria > Pseudomonadati > Pseudomonadota > Betaproteobacteria > Burkholderiales > Oxalobacteraceae > Pseudoduganella > Pseudoduganella sp. RAF53_2. The sequence goes on from NZ_JBFRDW010000636.1 coordinate 497, forward strand.
AGTACCGTCGTGGTACTACTGGCGCACGGCGCCGAGATGGCCTGCCTGTGGGCGGGCGACAGCCGCATCTATCTGTGCCGCGATGGCCAGTTGCGGCAGTTGACGCAGGATCACAGCCAGCCGGATTCGAATATGATCACCCGCGCGGTCGGCGCGGCCGATGTGCTGGAACTGGATCTGAAAACCGTGATCGCGCGCGATGGCGACGTTTTCCTGCTGTGCAGCGATGGCCTCAGCAATCCGGTCGACGATCCGGCAATTCAGGATCTGCTGGCATCCGGCGATTGCGCTCATGCGGCGCAGGAGCTGGTCGAGCAAGCCCGCAATAACGGCGGGCGAGACAATATCACCGCCGTGGTGGTGCGCGCCGACGATGCGGACTGCGACAAGACCATGCTCAATCCTGCCTTGTAGTCAGCCCTGTTTGCGGTAATCCTTGGAGTGCAGGCCGTGCTTCTTCAGCAGGATCTGGAGATGCGAGCGGTTCATGTCCCAGCGCCGCGCCAGTTCCGATACCGATCCTTTCACCTCTTCCAGTCCCCGCTCCAGGCAGCGGCATTCGGCTTCATCGCTGGCGGCGCGTTTGGCCTCGGCCAGTGAAGCGCTGTCGGTGGCGGCACTGCCATTCCCGGCCGCGGGCCGCTTCACCGCCGGCCGGATGTCCTCCGGCAGATGCGATAGATCCGCTGTTTCGCCCGCCAGGCAGGACAGGCGGTACATCAGGTTGCGCAGCTCGCGGATATTGCCGGGGTAGCCGTAACGCAGCAGGAAGTCGCGCAGACGCGGCGTCATTGCAACGGGGCCGCGTTTGAGCGCTTCCGCCGCCTCGTCGGTGTAGTAGGCCAACAGCAGAGGTATCTCATCCTTGCGTTCACGCAGCGGCGGCAGGGTTACGTGGATCACGCTGAGGCGGTAGAACAGGTCTTCGCGGAAGGTGCCTTCCTCGATCAGCTTGCGCAGGTTCTTGTTGGTCGCCGCCACGATGCGCGCATCGACGTTGATGATTTCATCCGAGCCCACGCGCTGGATCTCGTGCGATTGCAGCACGCGCAGCAGCTTGACCTGACCGGGCAAAGGCAGCTCGCCGATCTCGTCCAGGAAAATGGTGCCTTTGTGCGCGCTTTCGAACTTGCCTTTGCGGTCATTGGCGGCGCCTGTGAACGCGCCCTTCTTGTGGCCGAACAGTTCCGATTCCAGCAAACTGTCCGGAATCGCGCCGCAGTTGACCGAGATATAGGGCTTATCGGCGCGCGATCCGTTGGCGTGGATGACCTTGGCCATCAGCTCCTTGCCTGTCCCGCTTTCGCCATCCACCAGCACGGGCAGATCGGTGGGGGCTGCCTTCTCCGCGATCTCCAGCGCATCCAGCAGCTTGGGATTGTCGCCGAAGGTGCCTTCGAAAACGAAGCTGCGCGCCAGCAGGGCTTGCCGGCGCTCGCCAGTCGATGCTTCTTCCGTTGGCGTGGCGGCGACTGCCTGCACGAAGCGCTCTTTGTGCGACAGCTGCATCACCTCATCGCGCAAGGCATTGGTCTGGCGCAGCATCTTGTCGATGTCCGGACGATCGAGCCGGCTCGACCAGCGCAGGGTCGAACGCAGGATTTCGATCTTTTCCAGCAGCGCGGCATAGGACATTGCCGATCCACGCTCGCCTCCAGGATTGTAGAGTTTCATGCCGAGTTCAATTGTTTCTGCACCAGTTCGTAATACATGCCGCGCCGCTCCAGCAGCTCCTCGTGGCGGCCCTGCTCGACGATCTTGCCTTCGTACAGCACGACAATTTTGTCGGCCCGCATGATCGTACTGAGGCGGTGCGCGATGATGACCGCCGTACGCCCCTCCAGAATCGCCTGCATATTGCCGATGATGTTGCTTTCCGACTGAGTGTCCAGCGCCGAGGTGGCTTCATCGAACACCAGCAGGCGCGGATCGTGATACAACGCGCGTGCAATGCACAGGCGCTGCACCTGGCCGCCGGACAAACCCATGCCCCGTTCGCCCACCACCTGCTCATAGCCCATGGGCATCTTGCTGATAAAGGCGTGCGCATCGGCCATCTTCGCCACTTCTTCGATGCGGCGCCGGTCGGGGCTATCGTCGCCGCTGGCGATGTTCTCGGCGATGGTGCCGGAGAACAGCAGATTGCTCTGCATGACGTAGCCAACCTGGGCGCGGTAATAATCCTTGTCGATCACGCTGATGTCGTAGCCGTCCACCACGATCTTGCCCTCACTGGGCGGGTAGAAGCCGACCAGCAGCTTGGCCAGCGTGGTTTTCCCCGATCCGCTGCGGCCCACGATGGCGACCAGCTCACCGGGCTTGATATCGATACTGATGTCCTCCAGCACGTAGGGCGTGCCGCTGTCGCCGTAACGGAAGTACATGCGATCCAGCTTGATCTCACCTTGCAGATCGGGCAGCACCACGCGCGAAGCGATATCGRCGGGCTTTTGCTCCGGTTCGATATCCAGGACGTCGCCCAGCCGTTCCATGGCAACGGTGGCGTCAGCCAGGCGGCTCCACAAGCCCACCAGTCCCATCAGCGGCCCCAGCACGCTGCCCATCAGGGAATTGAAGGCCATCAGCTGGCCGATGGTCAGCTCACGGCTCAGCACCAGCGTGGCGCCAACCCAGAGAATAACAATGGTGGTGGCCGAGTTCAGCAACTGGCTGCCAAGGCCGACCAGAATGTTGAAAGCCTGCGACTTGTACTGCAATTCCAGCGATTTGACGTACTTCTTCTCCCATTTCAGCCGCACCGGCCGCTCGCTGCCCATGCCCTTGATGGTTTCGATGCCGCCGAGCGCCTCCATCAGGAAGGATTGGGCATCGGTGGCGCTGGTGAAGACCTCGCGGGCGTAGTCCTTGATCTTCGGCGTCACTAGCACGGTCAGCGCGATGATGGGAATGGTGAAGGCGATCAGCAGCAGCGTCAGCTTGACGTTGTAGAGAAAGAGAATGGTGAAGTAAATGAACACCATCAGCAGGTTAAGC
>NZ_JBFRDW010000637.1:0-3485 GCF_052113985.1 Pseudoduganella sp. RAF53_2
CAGCATGGCCTGGCCGGACTGGCGGGCGCCGAGGAATTCGCCGGGGCCGCGGATTTCGAGGTCGCGGCGGGCGATTTCGAAACCGTCCGTGGTTTCGCGCATGGTTTGCAGGCGCTGCTTGGCGACGGGGCCTAGCGGGCTTTGATACATCAGCAGGCAAACCGATGCGGCCGAGCCGCGGCCGACGCGTCCACGCAGCTGGTGCAGCTGCGATAAGCCGAAACGCTCGGCATGTTCGATCACCATCAACGAGGAATTCGGCACGTCCACGCCGACTTCAATGACGGTGGTGGCAACCAGCACGTGCACATCACCAGCGGCGAAGGCGTCCATCACCTCGGCTTTTTCGGCCGGCTTCAGGCGGCCGTGTACCAGGCCGACGCGCAGGTCGGGCAGGGCTTCGCACAGGGTTTCGTAGGTTTCGGTGGCGGTTTGCAGTTGCAGCGCTTCGGATTCTTCGATTAGCGGGCAGACCCAGTAAGCCTGGCGTCCTTCCAGCGCGGCGGCGTGTACGCGGGCGATCACTTCGTCGCGGCGGTTCTGGTCCACCACGGCGGTGACGATAGGCGTGCGGCCCGGCGGCAGTTCGTCGATCACCGAGACTTCAAGATCGGCGTAGTAGGTCATCGCCAGCGTGCGCGGGATCGGCGTGGCGGACATCATCAGCTGGTGCGGCACCAGACCGCGGCTGCCCTTGTTGCGCAGGGTCAGTCGCTGGCCGACACCGAAGCGGTGCTGCTCGTCCACGATCACGAGGCCGAGTTTGTGGAAGTTCACCGTATCCTGAATGATGGCGTGCGTGCCGATCACCAGTTGTGCTTCGCCCGATTCGACCAGCGCTATCGTGGCTTCCTTTTCCTTCTTCTTCAGGCTGCCCGTCAGCCACGCCACGTTGACGCCTAGCGGTTCCAGCCACGCGGCAATCTTGCGGAAGTGCTGGTCGGCCAGGATTTCGGTCGGCGCCATCAGCGCGGCCTGGTAGCCGCTGTCGATCGCTTGCGCAGCGGACAGCGCGGCCACAATCGTCTTACCGCTGCCGACGTCGCCCTGCAGTAGTCGCTGCATCGGGAAGTGTTCTTTGATATCGGCGCGGATTTCTTTCAACACGCGCTGCTGCGCGCCGGTCAGCTTGAACGGCAGGGAGGCTTCAAAGGCTTTCGACAGTTCGCCCACTTTCTTCAGAGCCGTCGCGCCTTTCGCGCGGCGTGCACGCTGGGCGCGTTTCAGAGATAGCTGCTGCGCCAGCAGCTCGTCGAACTTCATGCGCGTCCATGCCGGATGCGAGCGGTCGGCCAGCGCGTGTTCATCGGCGCTTGCGGGCGGATAGTGCAGGGCTTTCACCGCAGGCTCGAACGCGTGAAGACGCATGCGCAGCAGGATTTCATGCGGCACCGTGTCGGTCCAGTCAATGCGCTTCATCGCATCGGCAATCGCGCGGCGCAGTACCAGCTGGGACAAGCCTTCGCCCGATGGATACACGGGGGTGAGGGAAGTCGGCAGCGGCGCGCCTTCGTTCACCACCTTGTACGCCGGGTGTACCATCTCCGCGCCAAAGAAGCCATGCCGCACCTCGCCGCGTGCACGTACGCGCGTGCCCTCGGCCAGTTGCTTGACCTGGCTGCCGTAGAAATTCATGAAGCGCAGCTGGATATCGCCCGTCTCGTCCACGATGTGCACCAGCAGCTGGCGGCGCGGCTTGTAGGCGATTTCGTTTTTCGTGACCACGCCCTCGACCTGCGACACCTGTCCGCCGCGCAGGCACGCCTCGCGGATGGTCAGGACCTCCGTCTCGTCTTCATAGCGCATGGGCAGATGCAGCACCAGATCCATATCCGAGCGCAGACCAAGCTTGGCGAGCTTGCTCTCGGCGGTGGCGGCGGGTTTCTTTGCAGCGGCGGGCTTCTTTTGCTTCGTTTCAGGCATTTTTGCGCGATTTTTGGGCAGATGGCGTAAAATAGAGGGTTGCCCAACAGTTTCCGTAGTCCGTAATGTACTCGCTATCAGATTTCGATTTTAACTTGCCGCCAGAGCGTATTGCGCAATTTCCGCTTCCGGACCGCAGCGCGTCCCGCCTTCTGCATGTAGATGGCAAGGATCTGCACGACCGCCAGTTCACCGACATCATCGACCAGCTGCAAGCCGGCGACCTGCTCGTGATGAACAATACGCGCGTGCTGAAGGCGCGCTTCTTTGGTGTGAAGGACAGCGGCGGCAAGGTCGAGGCGCTGGTGGAGCGCGTGCTGGATACGCGCACCGTGCTGGCCCAGTTGCGCGCGTCGAAGTCGCCTGGTCCCGGCGTGAAGATCCGACTGGCCGATGCGTTCGACGTGACCGTCGGCGAGCGCGCGGGCGAGTTCTTTACCCTGCATTTCGATGCCGACGTGTTCGACCTGATCGAGCAATACGGCCGCCTGCCGCTGCCGCCTTATATCGAGCACGCGCCGGGTGAAGTGGACGAAACGCGTTACCAGACCGTCTTCAACAAGGTACCGGGCGCTGTCGCTGCGCCGACCGCCGGCCTGCACTTCGACGAAGCACTGCTGGCACGCCTGAAAGAAAAGGGTGTGAAGTTCGCCTATGTCACGCTGCACGTGGGCGCTGGCACCTTCCAGCCTGTGCGCACCGAGAATCTGTCCGAACACAAGATGCACACGGAGTGGTACACGATCGGCCAGGAGACTGTCGATGCCGTGCGCGAAGCCAAAGCGGTGGGCCGCGATGTGATCGCCGTGGGCACGACCTCGCTGCGCGCGCTGGAGTCGGCTTCGCAATCCGGCGAGCTGGTAGCAGGCAGCGCCGATACGGCCCTGTTCATCACGCCGGGCTACAAGTTCAAGACGGTCACGCGCCTGATTACCAACTTCCACCTGCCGAAATCGACACTGTTGATGCTCGTTTCGGCCTTTGCCGGCTTTACCGAGATCCGCCACGCTTACCAGCACGCGATCGCCAATGAATACCGCTTCTTCAGCTACGGCGATGCCATGCTGCTGACCACGCACAACCGCGCCTGAGCGCCGGTGCCAAAGGAATAGTTAAATGCTGGAATTTAAACTCATCAAGAAAGACACCACCGGCAAGACGCACGCCCGCCGCGGCACCGTCAAGCTGAATCACGGCGAAGTGCAGACGCCGATCTTCATGCCGGTTGGTACCTATGGCTCGGTGAAGGCGATGTCGCCGCTGGAGCTGAAGGAAATCGGCGCGCAGATCATTTTGGGCAATACCTTCCACCTGTGGCTGCGTCCTGGCAACGACGTGATGTCGAAGTTCGGCGGCCTGCATGGCTTCATGGGCTGGGACAAGCCTATCCTGACCGACTCCGGCGGCTTCCAGGTGTTCTCGCTGGGCGAGATGCGCAAGATCACGGAAGAGGGCGTGCACTTCAACTCACCCATCAATGGTGACAAGCTGTTCCTGTCGCCGGAAATCTCGATGCAGATCCAGCGCGTGCTGAATTCCGACATCGTGATGCAGTTCGACGA
>NZ_JBFRDW010000638.1:0-3465 GCF_052113985.1 Pseudoduganella sp. RAF53_2
AGCCTGGGCTGCCTGGCTCAAGCACCAGACCATGCTGGTCAACGAAAACCGCCTGAACCTGGCGGATGTGCGCGCGCGCAAGTACCTGGCTGCGCAAATGGAAAAGCATTTCTTCGGAGAAGGCGCCGACCAGGCAGCCGGCTACGTACCACCAGCAGAGTAATCTCACCCACAAGGAAGCGCGATGCCCCGTTTGAACGTCAAAGTCTTAACCGGGGCAATCGCCCTGGCCTTATCCCTCCCTTCCTTCGGCGCCGAGCAAGCCTGGGTCGCCAAATCCAACGAGAACGCCAAACTGCTGCTGGCCGTGATGGCCAGGTATGCGCCTGAAGAAGCGGGCAGCCTTGGTGTCGACGGCCTGGACGAGCAGATTGTCGACATGTCGCGCGACCAGTTCGACGCCAGCAGCAAGGACACGCGCGCCGTCGTGGCGGAGTTGCAGAAGCGGGAAAAGRCCGAGACCGATGCACGCGTCAAACAGGACCTCGACATCCTGATCACCAGCGCCAACGATAACCTGCATACCGCAGCCCTGCAGCGCAAATACTTCATCCCCTACACCGACGTGACCCGCCTGATCTTCGGCGTGGTGCGTGAGAACCTCGATCCCCGCATTCCGAAAGAACGCCAGGCCCACCTGCTGGTTCGCCTGGAAAAATACGCCGGGCTCGCGAAAGGCTACCGTCCACTGACGGAACTGGCCAAGGCGCGCACCGCCGAACGCATGAAGGCCGACAAGAAGCTGATCGGCCCCTACAAAGGCAAGGTGCAAAAGGCCATCGAGGATTCGCCCACCCTGATCAAGGGCATGAAAGACCTGCTGGCCAGGAGCGACATCAAGGGCTGGGAAAAGCCGATGGCCGCGCTGGAACAGCAGCTCAACGACTACACCGAATACCTGAAGAAGGACATGCTGCCGCTGGCGCGCGCCGACCACAAGCTGCCGCCTGAAGTCTATGCGGACAACCTGAAGCAGTTCGGCGTCGACATCCCGCCGCAGGAGCTGATCTCGAAGGCATTGACGTCCTTCGCCGAGATCCGCAACCAGATGAACATCACCGCTCGCCTGATCGCCGATCAGCGCAAGCTGCCGAATGCCGACTACCGCGCCGTGATGGCGGAACTGAAGAAGCAGCAGATTCCGGAAGCGGAAGTCATGCCGCTGTATAAGGAGCGTCTGGTGCAGATCGAAGCGGCCGTGCGCGAGCAGCGCATCGTCACCCTGCCGGCGCGCGAAGCGAAGATCCGCCTGGCGACCGAAGCAGAGAATGCTGCCAGCCCTGCGCCGCATATGAGCCCTCCCCGCCTGATCGGCAATACGGGCGAGTATGGCGAATTCGTGCTGACCACGGGCGTCAAGTCGCCGGATGGGAAGTCGCTGGCATTCGACGATTTCACCCACCAGGCGGGCACCTGGTCGATTACGGCGCACGAGGCGCGTCCCGGCCACGAGCTGCAGTTTGCGAAGATGCTGGAGACAGGCGTTTCCACCGCCCGCGCGGTGTTTGCCTTCAACAGCGTGAACGTGGAAGGCTGGGCTCTGTATGCGGAAGCGGAGATGCAGCCTTACGAGCCGCTGGATGGACAGCTGTTCGCGCTGCAGGCGCGCGCCATGCGCGCCGCACGCGCCTTCCTCGATCCGATGGTCAACCTGGGACAGATTACGCCGGATGGCGTGAAGTCCTTCCTGATGGATGATGTGGGCTTGTCCGAAGGGATGGCGACGCAGGAGATGCAGCGCTACACCTTCCGCTCGCCCGGACAGGCGACGTCCTACTTCTATGGCTACCAGCGTCTGATGGAAACGCGCGAGGCGGCCGAAGTCGCCCTGCGCCAGAAGTTCGATCGTCAGGCGTTTAACGACTTTGTGCTGTCACAAGGCCTGGTCCCACCTGCCCTGCTGCGCAAGGCAGTGATGGACGATTTCGTCAAATAGGGACACAACACATTTATTTGGCGGTGCCGGGGGCGCCCTGCCCCGATGGCATCGCTGCGCACTGGCGCAGTTCGCAGCGCGCCAGGAATACTTTGCCGTTATCGCAAGCCATGCGGTACACCTCGACCGGGCCTGGTTCGCTGACCAGCCCTGCGCCGTAACCACCCTGGCACGACTCCGCCTTCGCCAACCGTTCCACCGTCGCGGATGAAATCCCCGCACGGAATGCGACCTTCTGCACTTCAACGCCATTCACCATGACACGCCGCGTACCATCCGCCGCCAACTCAGGCTGAACGGACTTGCGCATGACGGGCGCTTGCGCGACCTCGTCTTGCTTCAGGAACGGGATGTGGGAACAGGCACTCAGCAAACTAGCGGACAGCAACAGCAGCGAGAGTCGTTTCATAGGCCTTAATATTTGAGGGTTTTGACGCCTTCGGACGTGCCGAGCAGGCACACATTTGCGCCGCGGGCCGCGAACAGGCCAACAGCCACCACACCGACGATCTGATTGATGTCGGTTTCCAGCTTGACAGGATCGGTAATCGACAGGCCGGCCACGTCGATGATATTGCCGCCATTGTCGGTAACGAAAATCTCGTCCGAGCCGGACTTGGTACGCACCTTCGGCTGGCCGCCCAGGGCCGCCAGCTTGCGCATCACGGCGTTGCGCGCCATCGGCAGCACTTCCACCGGCAGCGGGAACTTGCCCAGGGTTTCAACCAGCTTGGAGCCGTCGGCGATGCAGACAAACTGCTTCGACACCGACGCCACGATCTTCTCGCGGGTCAGCGCAGCGCCGCCGCCCTTGATCATATGGCCGGCGGCGTTGATTTCGTCGGCGCCGTCGATGTACACCGCGATTTCCGAAACTTCGTTAAGATCGAATACAGGAATGCCGTGGCCAGCCAGGCGGGCAGCGGTCGCTTGCGACGAGGCAACCGTGCCCTTGATGCGGTGCTTGATCCTGGCCAGTTCATCGATGAAGAAATTGGCGGTAGAACCGGTGCCGACGCCGATGATTTCGCCATCAATTACATAATCAATAGCCGAAATAGCAACAGCTTGTTTCAATTTGTCTTGCGTCATAGTTACAATCAATTGGAAGATGCGGATACAGAAATGGGCGTATTTTAGCTGAATTGACCACCCTCCCGAGGAAATCAGCATGAAGCCAAGCACCGTCCTGATCGTCGATGACAGCCGAGTCTCCCGTATGCTCACCCGGCAACATATCCAGGTTCGCCACGCCGACTGGATCGTGGAGGAAGCCGCCAACGGCGAGGAAGCCATCGCCAAGGCGCCCAATTTGCAGCCTGACCTGGTGTTGTTGGATGTGAACATGCCCGGCATGGGCGGCGTTGAAGCCGCCGCCGCCCTGCGCGCCATGCTGCCGGAATGCCACATTTCTCTGCTGACCGCCAATGTGCAGGCGGCCACCCGCCAGCGGGCGGAAGCGATCGGTGTCGGTTTCATGGAAAAACCCATTACCGCCGAACGCATCGCACAACTGATCGCCCCACTGG
>NZ_JBFRDW010000639.1:0-3456 GCF_052113985.1 Pseudoduganella sp. RAF53_2
GTTTTTCACCGACTTCACGCCGTTCACGCCGCGTGCGACTTCGCCTGCTTTGGTGATGTCAGCCGGCTGGGCCACAAAGCCGCTCAGCTGCACAACGCCTTTATAGGTTTCGACATTGATTTCGGTGGACTTCAGGGTCGGTTCATTGAAGATGCTGGCCTTCACTTTGGTGGTCAGGGCGGCATCGTCGATGTATTCGCCGGCGCTTTCTTTGGTTGGAGTCGAAGAACAGCCAACCACACTGAACACAGTAGCGGCAGCGAACACAGCCATAGCAATATTGCGGGCGATTTTCATTTTGCTTCTCCTTGGTTGATGGTAGGTGCAGTCGCCTTGCGACTTGCCTAGTGTCCAGCTAATTGCCTGCGCGTTCTGTTCGATGGCGAACATATAAGCCAGGGTGCGGCATCGCACAGACCCATGTGTGGTGGCTGACTATGCTGGCTACACATCATTCTGGAGGACATCAAATGAAATCGACTACCACCCTGGCAGCGATGATGATTGCGGTCGCTGCCCTCACGACCGGCTGCGCCAGCAGCAGCAACTACCCGGCCGACACGGACTACTCGACGCGGGCGGATGCAAGCACGTACGGCACCATCGACTCGATCCAGGTTGTGCGCGTCGATCAATCCACCAGTGGCGCAGGCGCTGTGGCAGGCGGCCTGATTGGCGCCCTGGCCGGTAACCAGATCGGTTCCGGTACCGGCCGCACCGCCGCTACCGCTGCCGGTGCCATCGGCGGCGCTGTCGTCGGCAACCAGATCGAAAAGAACCGCAACGCTCCGCACGATATGTACCAGATCAGCGTGCGTCTGGATAACGGCGACTACCGCACCGTGAACCAGGACAGCGCTTACGACCTGCGCGTGGGCAGCCGCGTGCGTATGGTCGACGGCCGCATCTACCGTTACTAAACAAGGAGAATATCCATGGGAACCATTCTGCTGATCGTGCTGGTGCTGCTGGTGGTTGGCGCACTTCCGACTTGGCCTTACAGCCGCAGCTGGGGCTTTGCCCCGAGCGGGCTGGTGGGCATTATCGTCGTGGTGCTGCTGATTATGCTGCTTACCGGCAGGCTGTAGACCCGGGGCGCTTCGGCGCCCTTTCTTTTTCCAGGAGAATGACGATGAAAAAGATCCTGATTGGCGCTGCACTGGCAGCAGGGCTATGCAGCGCATACGCCCAGACCACCCCACCTGAAGTCGCACGTCACCAGGCGCAGGAACTGAGACACGGTGACCCGGCCCGCTGGTACAAGCCCGACCGCGGCGCGAAGGCCGAACTGGCCACCCTGCGCAAGGAAAACCAGGCGGCACTGGCCGAAGCGCTGCAAGGCTGCAAACAGGCCGGCGCCGGCGCGCGCAGCGATTGCGTACGCGAAGCGCGTGCCACCTACAACGCGGACATGGCGAATATCCGCGAGCAGCGACTCGCCGCAAAAGAGATGCAAAAAACGTACGAAACCAGCGGACGCTGAGCCGTGGTTATACCTGTCCACTGATTTGGAATTAGCCAAAGGGGAGCGGCCTCGGCTAGCATGCTGGAATGGCAACTCCCTTTCTCACGCACCGCGCCGAATTGCGGGATACCGTCGCGCAGAAACTTGGCATCGCCGGCGATCTCTACGACTGCTACACCAGGCTGCTGCACGACGCGGCACAAACCCCATTCCGCAAAGGCGATTATCTGCAGCGCGCAGGCGAGCCGGCCCAGGACTTCTTCTGGCTCGGCAGCGGCATCGTGCGCCGCGGTTACTTCAGTGCGGAAGGCGAAGACATCACGCTCGGCTTCATGTGTGCCGGCGACAATTCCGGTTCCTACAGCGATTTGCAGGCCGGCCGCGATGGCTTGCCCGCGCGCGAATTCTTTATCGCCGAAACGGCGGTCGTGGGTTAYCGCATCAGCTGGGCGCGCCTGCAGGAGCTGCTGGCCAAACACAGCTGCGCCCAGGGCTATCTGGAAAAAGTCATGGAGCGCGCCGTCGGCCGCTACGCCCAGAACCTGCGCATTCTCGCCCTGCCTTCGGCCAGCGAGCGCCTGGACGCCTTCCGCGAAGTCTATCCCGGCCTGGAGCCGCTGATTTCGCAGCGCGCGCTGGCGTCCTTCCTGGGTGTCACCACCCAGTACATGTCTCAGCTCAAACGCACGGTCTGATCAGGGATTCGGATTGGCTTTGCGGTGCATCAGCCAGCCCACGCCGGCTGCTACGAGCGCCACCACCGCCAGCGCCGGCTTGACCAGTTTCTTGCGCATGATGAAGGAGCCCACCGTCAGCGCATACGGCGCCAGCGATTTGATGGAGCGGTAATTGAGCTTGCTGGCCAGCCCTTCCGCGCTGCCGATGCCGCCCAGCAGATTGCCCAGACGGTTCTGCAGCGCGCCCACTGCATGGTCCACCGCCCCATGCAGCAACGCATCCGGATGCAGGGCGTTCGCCACCTGATACTTGGCCTGCATCACGCTCAGGCGATACAGCTCGCCTTCGCGGATCAGGCGCTCCTTGTTGGCGGCAAGCGCCGCCTGTTTTTCTTTCTTGCTCATGAAAACCCTTTACAAGAGCGCGTCGCGGTCTGCCTTCAGCTCGGCCATCGTGGCCGGCAGCGAAAGCTTGCCTTGCTTGATCAGGCTGGTGGCGTACCAGATCAGGCCAATCGCGATCACGGCAAAGGCCACGGCCAGGATCAGCAGAATCTTCCAGCCCAGTGCGGCCCAGGCCAGATAGATCAGCGTCGCGGTGCCGAAAGCGATGGCGAACCAGGCAGCCAGCATCGCCAGCGCAAACACCACCGACAACTGCATCAGGTGATTGCGTAGCTCAGACAGCTCCAGGGCCGCCAGCTCCAGCCGCGACAGCAGCAGGCGCATGGTGTTGCGAACGACCGCCGACAGGGACCCGATCAGGCCCGGCTGCGGCGGGGCGGCTTGTTCCTCGTCCATGTGTTCGCCTGCCATGGCGGCTTACTTGCGGCCCAGGATGACGCCCACCAGCAAACCCACGCCGGCGGCCACTGCGATCGAGCGCCAAGGGTTTTCTTTGACATAGGCGTCCGTCGAGCTGGCCATCTCTTTGGTGGCTGCCACCGCGCTGGCCTGGGCTTCCTGTGCTTTTGCCAGGGCGCTGTCCAGGGCGCGCATGCCGCGGCCACGCAGTTCTTCAGCCTTTTCGCCGGTCAGCGCGGTGGCTGCGGTAAACAGGGCTTGGGCGTCCTTGACCAGGGTCTTGACGTCGTTGTTGACGGTACTGATGTTATTTTCCAGCATGATAGGACTCCTCTTCGGCTTCGGTTATATCAACAAATCCCGCATATCGTCGGCGTGTTCCTCTTCGACCGCCATGATTTTGATCAAAAGCTGTTTAGTCGTCGGGTCGCTGTCGCCAATCTGTTCGATCATCTGGCGATAGGACTCGATCGCCACACGCTCTGCAACCAGGTTGGCGCGGACCATGGC
>NZ_JBFRDW010000640.1:0-3451 GCF_052113985.1 Pseudoduganella sp. RAF53_2
GGTGTCGACCGTGTCATTGAAACTGAACATGGCACGGTTGAAACCTTCATACGGGTCGCGCGGATTGGGACCGGCGCAGCCCGCCAACGTGGCGGAGGCAGCTAGGGTCAGGGCGACAGTGCGGAACTTGCTCATTATTTCGAATCCTTTCCTTCGGCAGCCTTGCTGTAGATGAACTGATTGATCAGGTCTTCCAGCACGGTTGCGGACTGGGTGCGGGCAATCTTGTCGCCGGCTACCAGGTTTTTCTCGTCGCCGCCGGCTTCGATGCCGACGTATTGCTCACCGAGCAGGCCGGCGGTCAGGATCTTGGCCGAGCTGTCTTTCGGGAACTTGAAATCCTCATCCATATTCATGGTGACCACGGCTTTGTATTGCTTGTCGTCAAAGCCAATGCTGGCCACGCGCCCCACCACCACGCCGGATGCCTTCACCGCCGCTTGCGGACGCAGGCTGCCGATGTTGTCGAACTTGGCCGAGATCTGGTAAGTCTTGTTGAAGGAGATCGAGCCCATATTGCCGGCCTTCAGGGCCAGGAACATCAGCGCGGCGGCGCCGATCACGATGAAGAGACCGACCCAGATATCGAGAGATTTACGTTGCATAGTTATTCCTATCTTCTTATTACTTGCTGAACATCAGGGCAGTCAGCATGAAGTCGAGCCACCAGATCATCAGCGAGGAGATGACCACGGTGCGGGTAGTTGCGCCGGACACGTCTTCCGGCGTCGGGTTGGCTTCATAGCCCTGGTACAGCGCAATGAACGTGATGGCAATGCCGAACACCACGCTTTTCACGAATCCGTTGAAGATGTCTTTCCATACATCCACGCCGCCCTGCATCTGCGACCAGAAAGCACCCTCGTCCACACCGATCAGCTGCACGCCGACCAGCCAGCCGCCCAGGATGCCCACGGCGCTGAAGATCGAGGCCAGCAGGGGCACGGAAATGGCGCCGGCCCAGAAGCGGGGCGCCAGCACGCGCTGGATCGGGTTGACGGCCATCATTTCCATGGCGGACAACTGCTCGCCCGCCTTCATCAGGCCGATTTCCGCAGTCAGCGAGGTACCGGCACGGCCGGCGAACAGCAGGGCGGTAATCACCGGACCCAGTTCGCGCGTCAGGCCAAGGGCCACCAGCAGGCCCAGCGACTCGGAGGCGCCATATTTATTCAGCGTGTAATAACCCTGCAGGCCCAGCACCATGCCGACGAACAGGCCGGACAGCGTGATGATCAGCAGCGAATAGTTACCAATGATGTGGAGCTGCTCCACCAGCAGGCGCGGACGGCGCAGGATGCCGGGCGACAGGCCGATCATGGTAAAGAAGGTGCGCGCGGCAAAGCCGACGCTCTCCACGTAGTCGCGGGCGCCGCCGCCGACCGAAGTCAGGAAACTGCGCATCATCGGCGTGCTCCCAGGCCCAGGTCATCGGCCAGCGATTTGCCCGGATAGTGGAAGGGCACGGGTCCGTCCGTTTCGGCATGGACGAACTGTTTTACATATGGATCGGTCGAAACCATCATTTCTTGTGGGGTGCCGTGGGCGACGATCTTGCCCTGCGACAGGAAGTACACATAGTCCGCGATCATGAAGGACTCTTTCACGTCGTGCGACACCAGGATGGTGGTCGAGCCGAGCGCGTCGTTCAGGTTGCGGATCAGGTTGGCGGTCACGCCCATGGAGATCGGGTCGAGGCCGGCGAAGGGCTCGTCGTACATGATCAGTTCCGGGTCCAGGGCGATCGAACGCGCCAGAGCCACGCGGCGCGCCATGCCGCCGGAAATCTCGGCGGGCTTGAGCGGCGCGGCATTGCGCAGGCCAACCGCGTGCAGCTTCATCAGGACCAGGTCGCGGATCAGTTCTTCGCTCAGGTCGGTATGCTCGCGCAGGGGGAAGGCGACGTTCTCGTAAACAGTGAGGTCAGTGAACAGCGCGCCGTGCTGGAACAGCATGCCCATCTTGCGGCGCAGCAAATACAATTCCTTGGTTTTCAGCTGGTGAACGATCTGGCCGTCCACATTCACGCCGCCTTTTTGCGGACGCAGCTGGCCGCCGATCAGGCGCAGCACCGTGGTCTTGCCGCTGCCGGAGCCGCCCATGACCGCCACCACCTTCCCGCGCGGGAAGTCCATACGGAGGCCGGACAGGATCGCACGCTTCCCATAAGAGAAGTGCAAATCGCGGATTTCGACAAGGTTAGACACTGATCACACTCTTTTATTATTAACACCATATTGTAGTTCAGAAACGGTTACCTCTGCTGAGGACCGCTTTTTCACTGGCAATATGGCAACTTTAAAGAGGTGAATGATACAACACTAATAACCCGCAAGTCAGCAATTTACATTTGGAAACGGCTGTTGGGCTGCTGCATGGCAGCATCAGCCTAAGGCGCGGTACATCAGGCCGAGAATGGCGAGATCGCCGCTAATCAGGAGGCCAACCAGGATACGGAAGTCGGTAGTGCGGATTTTGACAATCTGATCGACGAGATTGCGGTGCTCCTCCCGGTTTTCCCGCCCCTGCTCAAGAAGAATCTCGACATTCGCTTCCAACCGGGCGAGCCGTTCGGCGCGCCGATCTTCGGACTGCTGCGGGCTACCCATCATGGCCTCCATCGCGATGTCGTGGAGGCCAGTCTACGCCGGAGAGAAGAAAGGTCAAGCGCACGGAGCCGTGCGCTTGACCCTGCGCAAGATCAGCGCGGCAGGACGGAGGAGCCCATCAGGTACTCGTCCACCGCCTTCGCGCATTGACGGCCTTCGCGGATCGCCCACACGACCAGGGACTGGCCGCGGCGCATGTCGCCGGCCGCGAAGATGCCTGGCTTGCTGGTGTGGTAGCAACGCTCACCGTCGGTGGTGGCGCGCGCGTTGCCGCGGGCGTCCTTGTCGACGCCGAAAGCATCCAGCACTTGCGCCACCGGAGAAACGAAGCCCATGGCCAGCAGCACCAGGTCCGCCTTGATCTCGAACTCGGAGTTCGGCACCTCGGTCATCTTGCCGTCTTTCCATTCGACGCGGCAGGCGATCAGCTTTTCAACCTTGCCGCCCTTGCCTTCGAAGCGCTTGGTGGCCACCGCCCAGTCGCGCTCGCAGCCTTCCTCGTGGGAGGAAGAGGTGCGCAGCTTGGTTGGCCAGTACGGCCAGACCATCGGCTTGTTTTCCTGCTCCGGCGGCATTGGCATCAGTTCGAACTGGGTCACGCTGGCCGCGCCGTGGCGGTTGGAGGTGCCCACGCAGTCGGAACCGGTATCGCCTCCGCCGATCACCACCACGTGCTTGCCGTTGGCCTTGATCTGGTCTTTCACCTTGTCGCCGGCGTTGATCTTGTTCTGCTGCGGCAGGAAGTCCATCGCGAAATGAATGCCCTTCAGCTCGCGGCCCGGCACCGGCAGGTCGCGCGGCGCTTCGGCGCCGCCCGCCATGACGATGGCGTCGAATTCACC
>NZ_JBFRDW010000641.1:0-3430 GCF_052113985.1 Pseudoduganella sp. RAF53_2
CGTCTACCCTGCCCTGTCCACGATTCGCGTGGATGGTACGCTGATCGGCAGCACGGCCGCAAAAGCCATTCTTCAGCGGGTAGACCCAAACAGCAGCGCGCCGGTCGAACGGGTAATGGACGTCGGATTCGAACTGGTTCACCGCGCCAGCACGTGAACCCCGGCGCCCAGGCTCAACTGCGGCGTGCGGGTTCGGTTTGATGCAGGAAGCGCGTGTACAGATCGCGCGGCGGGGACACGCCCCTGTCGCGCAGCATCTGGCCGACATTGCCACGGTGGTAGCAGCCGTGGGTGGAGATATGCAGCAGCATCTCTTCGCGTGACATGCTGCCCATATCGCCATCGGTGAACTGGAACTGGATGCGCTCTGCCAGCGCTGCCGGCGTCAGCGAGGAAACGTACTGCAGATACCACTCGTCGGTTTCCTCCACCGCCGCGCGCAGTTCGGACAGCGTGGGCGGCGGCACCAGGTGCGGCGAGGTGTAACTGTGCGGCACGCCGGAGAGGTGGGCGCGGAAGATGCGGTCCGTCACATAGATATGGCTCAGCGTGCGGAGCATCGGCTGCACCGACTCCGCGGCATTCAGCGTTCCCAGGGCTTCAAACAGTTCCTTGTTCGACCAGAGTTTGAAGGCGAATAGCGATTCCAGCGTGGCGACAGACATGGCTTGCTCCTTCAGGCGCAGAATCGCTATTGTCGCTCAAAACCCGCTACGACGCCTTCCAGCTGCCGCCCAGCGCACGAATCAGGCCAACCGATGCGTTCAGGCGCTGCACGCGCAGGTTGAGGTCCGCCTGGCGCGCCTGAAGCGACGCGGTCTGCGCGGATGTCACCTCCAGATAGGTCGCGATGCCGCCCTTGTAGCGGTTATTGGCCTGCTCCAGCACATGACCGCTGCTTTCAACGGCGCGCGACTGCGACAAGCGCTGATCGTCCAGCCAGTGAATCGCGGCCAACTGGTCTTCCACTTCGCCATATGCCGTCAGCACGGACTGCTTGTACGTCGCCACACTCTCGTCATACGCAGCTTGGGCGCCGCGTTGCTGGGCACTGCGGCGGCCGCCGTCAAACAGCGTCAGCGCAGCTTGCGGGCCAACGGACCACAGCAGATTCGGTGCGGTCAGCCAACTGCCGGGCGCCCCCGCATAACCGGCAGCGCCGCCCAGCGTGAAGGCCGGGAACCAGGCGGCGCGCGCGACGCCGATCTGCGCGTTGGCGGCCGCCACGCGGCGCTCGGCGGCGGCAACGTCGGGACGGCGCTCCAGCAGTTGCGACGGCAGGCCGCTTGCAACGGCGGGCGGCTCCAGCGCCAGTGCTGTGCGCGGCAGGCTGAATTTCGACGGCACTTCGCCCAGCAGAATGGCGATGGCGTGTTCCAGGCGGGCGCGCGACAGCCGGGTGGCGCCCAGCTGCACGCGGGCGTTTTCCAGCTGGGTGCGCGCCTGATACACGTCGGTCAGCGCGGCAGCGCCGCCCTGGTGACGCTGCTCCGTGATGCGGGCAGCATCCGCGTAAGCAGCGATAGCGCTTTCCAACAGTTCGGTCTGGGCGTCGAGCCCCGTGAGCAGGAACCAGTCGGCGGCGAGCTCGGATTGCAGCGACAGACGCGCCGTTTCCAGCTCGGCGCCGCTGGCGTCAGCGCTGTACGCGGCGCGCGCGGCACTGTTGCGGATGGCGCCCCAGAAGTCCAGTTCATAGGACATCTGCGCGCGTAGCGAGAGCGCATTGCCGATGGATGGTCCCGTGCCGCGCGCGTTCTGCGATGCGGCGATACGCTGGCGTTGCCCGCCGGCGTCCAGCCCGACGACCGGGAACAATGCGGCGCCACCTTCATCGGCAACAGCGCGTGCTTGCGCATAGCGTGCGGCGGCGGCCTGCAGCCCCAGGTTGGACGTGGCGGCACGCTGCTGCAAAGCGTTCAGCTGCTGGTCGCCAAACACGGTCCACCATGCGCCGCRCACGGTGGCGTCGGCAGGCTGCGCGGGCTGCCAGTCGCCGGCTTCCTTATACTGTTCGACAGCCGGCGTTTGCGGGGTCTGATAGGTCGGCGCCAGCGAGCAGGCGCTCAGCCCTGCTGCGGCCAGCAGTATCGCGAACTGCTTCATTGTGCTTTTCCTTGCGCCACGCGTACCAGCTGGTTCTGCACCAGTGAATCCGGCGGATTGATCACGACACGGTCGCTGGCGGTCACGCCGCTCAGCACTTCAAGCTCGGTGCCCAGGTCGCGCCCCGCCTGGATCGGCTTCAGGGTCACATGATTGTCGGCGCTGACGGTGGCCACCAGCAGACCATCGCCGCGGAACAGCAGCGCATTGGAAGGAACGCGCAGCGCGCCCGGGGCGCCGGGCAGCCTGAAGTGCACTTCGGCGTAAGCACCCGGTAGCAGCTGGCCTTCCTTGTTATCCACTTGCAGTTCGGTTTGCAGCGTACGCGTGACCGGATCGAGCGCATCGGCCGTGCGCACCACCGCTGCCGGCCAGTTGCGGTCGGAACGGTCGGTGAACTTCACGTCCGCCTGCACGCCTGCGCGCATCGAAGCCGCATAAGCCTGCGGCACCTGCACATAGACGCGMAGCTTGCGCGTGTCGGCAATGTGGAAAAGTTCCGCGCCGGTGCCGGTGGCAATCAGGCGCCCCACGTCGGTATTGCGGGCGGTGATGGTGCCATCGAACGGCGCCAGCACGCGCTGGAAGCCGCGCAGGTCGCGCACGCGCTGCAGATTGGCGCGGGCAGCGGCGGTAATCTGGTGCTTGGTGGCGAAATCGCCCGCCTTCTCGTCCGCTTCCTGGTGCGACACGGACTCGGTCTTCAGCAAACCCTGCCAGCGTTCGTGCGTGCTGCGCGCCAGCGACTCATTGGCTTCCGCGCTGGCCAGGTCGGCTTCGGCCTGTTTCAGTTGCTGGTCCACTTCAGGCGTATCGATTTCCGCCAGCAGCTGTCCAGCCTTGACCTTGCTGCCGATATCCACGTGCCAGCTTTTCAGGTAGCCGCTGGTGCGGGCGTAAATCGGCGCATCAGCGATAGCGATGGTATTGCCGGGCAAGGACAGCGCTTCGTCGGCCGCACCCTGCGCTACGGGCCGAACCGATACCAGCGACACCGCGGCTTCATCCGCCTGGTGCTGCAAGGCGGCGTGCGCCTGCACGCGGGTGAAGATGCCCCACGCAGCCAGTGCGCCCAGCACTGCCAGCGGCAGCACAAAATTCAAATTCTTCTTAAGCATGAATGGCTCCTTTGGCCGTGCGGCGCTCTGCCAGCCAGCCGTGAATAATCGTGAAAGCAGTCGGGACGAAAAGCAGCGTGGCGATGGTTGCCAGCGACAGGCCGCCAATAACGGCGCGGCCCAGCGGCGCATTCTGTTCGCCGCCCTCGCCCAGGCCCAGTGCCAGCGGCACCATGCCGATGATCATGGCCAGTGCCGTCATCAGC
>NZ_JBFRDW010000642.1:0-3428 GCF_052113985.1 Pseudoduganella sp. RAF53_2
ATCCAGAGCAGCTGTGGGAAACCACCATGGACCCAACCGTCCGCCGCCTGCTGAAAGTGCAGATCGAAGACGCCATTGCCGCCGACCAGATCTTCACCACCCTGATGGGCGACGACGTGGAACCGCGCCGCAACTTCATCGAAACCAACGCTCTGCGCGCTGGCAATATCGACGTATAAACCCCACACGTTGATACTTAAAAAAGGCCCGCCACGTGCGGGCCTTTTTTTCGCCCCTGGGCTAATTCGGTCTAATTCGAGCAGAAACAAGCTAAAACAGTCGAAAAATCGGACCCGTTTATCTAAAACGGTCCCGAAAATCCCACCCGAAGTCTAATCCCTTTTCGCAAGCCGAAAGTCTAAAACGATCCCAATTCCCTTTCTCCGCTCCAAGTTTTAGACTGATTTCGAGGCCATATTGGCGGCCACCTCGCCTTATCATCCAGAATATAGTGTTGTAGATCGATCAATAGCGCCTACCGTTGTGATAGGCTGTAATGTACTTCTCAACATTCGGTAAATCGGGCAACTCAGTGGCTTCCAAATCGATCCAACTCGCACAGGCAATCCAGCGCGACCCAGGTCGAATGAGCACYGCCCTGCTGATCTCCCTGATCGTCCACGCCCTTCTGCTGAGCATCTCCATCGGCGGCCAAACCTTCGGCATGCCCGGCTTCAAATTCCCGTGGAAGGACGGACGCCTCGGTGCCGACGAGCTGCACGTCCTGCTCGCGCCCGCACCCGCGCCCGCTCCGTCCGCAGCCGCACCTGCAAGCGCCCTGCCACCTCCGCCGGACTCATCGCCGGTCCAGCAAATATCCAACCCGATCCTCGCCACCGTAGAAAAGCCAGCAATGGGTAGCACTGTCAGTTCAATGACGATTGCCCCGCGCACCGCCCCACCGCCGGCGCCCGCACAGGCACAAGCCAGCGCACCCGCGCCTGCAGTGGAACCGGTCATGACCGTGCAACAGCCCGCAATACCGATTCCAACCGCTCCTGCGCCACAAACCGCGCCCGTTCAAGTGAGTGAGGCGCCCGCCCCCACCAACGCGCGCGAAGCAGCACCAAAGCCCATCGAACAAGCCGCAAAAGAACAAGCCCTCGACCAAGCCGGCATCGAACTGGAAAAGCAACGCACCGAAAACCTGCGCCAAACCGAACTGATGGCCGCCGCACAGCAAGAAACCGCGCGCCAGGAACAACTACGAATCGCTACCGCACGCGACGAACAAGCCGCACGCGACGAAGCCGCACGACAAGAAGCCGAACGCCAGGAAAACCTGCGCCGCGACGCGCAACGCCAAGAGCAAGCACGCCAAGAAGAAAAAGCCCGCCAGGACGCCGCTCGTCAAGAACAAGAACGCGCCGAAGCCGCACGTCTTGAAGCCCTTCGCCAGGAACAAGCAAAGCAAGCGCAGCTCGAAGCAGCACACCAAGCCCAACAGGAAGCCGCAAGAAAAGAGCAGGCCCGCCTCGCCGAAAAAGCCCGCCAAGACGCCATCCGCCAGGAACAGGAGCGCGCCGAAGCAGCCCGCCTCGAACAGGTCAAGCTAGCCCAACAAGAAGCAGCGCGCCAGGCACAACGCCAACAAGAAGCCGCACGCCAGGAAGCCCTCAAACAAGAGCAAGCCCGCCAAGACGCCATCAAGGCCGAAGCCGCGCGCCAGGAGGCAGCAAAACAAGAAGCAGCCCGTCTGGAACAAGCCAGGAAAGACCAGATAGCACGCGAGCGCGCCGAAGAAGAAGCCAAGCGCGAAGAACGCCTGCGCCAAATCGGCAAACAACTCGACGCAGAACGCGCCCAGCGCGAAGCCGCCGACCGCCAATCAAAATCGCTGCTGCCAACCGTCAGCAGCCTCCGCCGCGGCTGGCTCTTCGGCCGTGCCGACCCGAACGCGGATCTGATCCTCTACGCGGAGACAATGAGCCGCAAGATCGAAAACAACATGACTTTCGACATGGTCCGCGAAGCGGTCAAGCAGCCTCACGCCAACCCGGTTGTGACGGTCGCAATCCGCGCCGACGGCACCGTGGAGAAGATAACCTTCGTAACCTCCAGCGGCGTGCCCGCACTCGACGAAGCCATCCGAAAGGTCGTCGCAAGCCAAGCCCCCTACGGCGCGTTCCCGCTCCCACTGGCACGCCAATACGACGTAATCGAAATCCGCCGCACATGGATCTTCGACATGGCCATCCGCCTGCAGTAAAGAGAAATCAAGAAGCTCCGCTCGGTTCGCTGTGTATGAATCACCCGCAGATCTCAGCAATTTAGGTCAAGTGGCCCTGGCCGAACCGAGCTAGTTATCTTGTAGTTATCTGTTGTTGTCGACAGGCCGAGCCCGAATTGAGCGAGTGATTCGATCCCAAAAGTAAAGCGCATCATCGTCGCTGATTGATGGCTTAGTTCCTCCAACCGTATTTCCAGACACACCTGTATGGGTACTCGTGCCGGACCATAAATTATCTCAGCGTCAGTTGGTACGTCCACAAGAAATCAACCTAAGCAAACTGTCTTAGATTGTTGAACGCTCGCCTTCAGTCGACCGATATTGCTAATCGCATCGTTCTCGATTACTTTCCGATCCTTCCCAAAGGTTAAAGCGCTGCTGTATGCAAGTATGGCCAAAGCCGCGGAACTCATTATATTTCGGCAAGTTCTCATTATCAGGCACGGTATTCTTGAGTTGGTTGACGATCCCACAGCCAAACAGTCCTTGAGAGGCCAAAGCCTGGCATCTACTCACACTACGAAGTAGCGCTCATGCTCAAATTGTCATCGCCGATACTCGCATTTATTGCGTCATCTGTACCTTGGAATCCTTTGCGATAACGCCAGTATCCGGTGGGCTCGACGATGCTTTTGCAGAATCCAGCGTAAGAATCGTGAACATATCGATCAAAGAAATTGGCAACGACCATTGATGGTTCACCCAAGGAGATAGCCCGTTTCAAGACCACTGTAGCCTCTGGGTCAAGCTTCGCCTTAGTGTTAATTGGGATTTCAATCCCCGCTTTGGGATCAAATACAAGGTCTTTGACCACGCGTTTACCTACTGGTTTCGCTAACGGTGCAAGCAACGCCTCAGCATCAGAGATAAGCTTGCGATTTGCAAGCAAAAGCAACTCGCGGTCTGTCGTGGCTAGTCGGACGTGGCTCACTTCTGCATATCGATTGCGAATCGCCCAGCGCCAAGCCAGATATACCTCCATCCAATCTGAGAGCTTTCTATGAACAGCTCCAGTGGCGAACATGAACGCATCAAAATCGCCCTTCAGTTTTTGTGAAATAGCAAACGGGTCGTACACACCAGGGTTGTTCGAAAGGTCCTTTTTTAGGGGAACGAGAGCGGTCACTGCATATTCGAAAAGGTGGTTTAAAGGTACTTGAGACAGCTTCATCGCATCACCGTTCTCTGACGTTTGATC
>NZ_JBFRDW010000643.1:0-3426 GCF_052113985.1 Pseudoduganella sp. RAF53_2
GGCTTATAACGCGTATTCACATGGGGTGAACGAGGAAGCGCTTAGTCGGCCGTTACTCAAAGTTGATCGAGGACAGACAAGATAGGGAACTTGAAACTTTACTTAGAGGGTCAACGGCCTGGCGCGCTGGTTGTCCTCAGATGTAATTGCACTTCCAGGGGGGCTCAGATAGGTACGCAATTTGAATCGAAGGTGTCGAGCAGCGGTGCGGGAAATTGGCGTCCATCGATCTGATAGACTACTTTTTTCACGTTTATTCGAATTAAATGACAAAGAAGAAAAGGAAGTCTCGTTCGAAGCCGATCACAACAGACCCCAAATCCATAGTGCAGATGCATGTACCTAGGAGATGGATACAAGGTCGAAGGTTGTTGGCAGTAGTAGCATCTGCATGCGGCGTTGCGGCAGCCGTCATCACATTTTGTTACGGATTTATCAAGGACTATCGGGAAGGTAAACTCGGTGGTCAGCTGGAGCTCACTATCGACAATGTGCCTCTTAACCGAGGCATGCCAACCTACGTGTTCTATCCGGTGACAGATAGGAATGCGCGTTACCTCATTCCTGTTGGACTGGTGATGAAGAATAGTTCTCCCGTAAAGGCATCTGACGTCACGTTCGCAACCAGATATGAGAAACCCGCCGGCCGCGCATCAATGACTGACTTAGTCAGTCAATTCTCGGGAACTCGTCTGATCAGTGACTTAAAAAGCGAGATGAATGGAAGCGATAAATATGACTTCGTCGTTCATCGCGTCAATTTTCTCTCTGCTGGAGAGAGCTTTAGGCTAACCGATGGCGGCCAGTCGTATGCGATGCCAGTATCAGTAGAATCTTACGAACCGTTGCTCTTTGGTGCCCATCAGGGGATTAACATTAGTGTTGCCGCAGGTAGTGATCGGGAGGCGCGTCACACTTGGGATGTTCGTTATCGCGGACTTGATGTTCAAAATTTAGATCAAGTCGGTGAGGTAGTGCGAACTTACTATGCCAAGCAAGTGGCAATTGATCTACGTGCCACGCTAAGCTTCGGAGATTATATGTGGCGGGTGCTATTTGGCGACGAAGTAAACATTGTCGCTTACTCGCCAGACTTCAAATTTGTTCCTGAGCGCAGACTTTATGTACCCACTGACGTGCCAAAAGAGCACCTAATGTACCGCTTTGATCCGTATAAGTGGTCGCTGTTGTTTTGAGAACGAAGCCCCCAACGGGGGCTGTGTTCTGCGAAGCGTGCCGATGAACGAATCGAAGGATTCGGCTAGTGCTTGGTGGCTCCTGTAGGCGAAGTTGCCAAGTAGTCGCGAAGCTGGAATCCGAGCGACGACCCAGCATCGACAAGTCGATCAAGGATATCGAGTGTTGCCCTACGCAGGTTGACGTCTCGAATTAGGGCCTCTCGATGTTCATGCACGGCTACATGGCAGATGGTCTCGGCGTGCCAAAGACTGTTCCCGTCGTCGAATAAGTCGACGGGCGATTTGTCGAGGGCGTCCCGCAACTGGGGAAGCGCCGCCGGCACTGCGGACATCCTACCAACGCCCGCCATCAGTTGAAGGAGGCGTTCTAGGCCTATTCGGCTGTCGCCAACAGCGATGATGCAATCTGCGACAAAATGCGGGCGGGATTTAAAGAGCTTTAGGTTGTGCCAGGTCTTCGGCCAAGGCATCGAACACAGCAGAAGTGTCGTAAGCACCTTATMAAATCGGCTGTACGACCTTCGGCTGCCGCTTCTCAGCGATTCTTCATCAAAGACTGCAGCTTTTGCGCGATCCCACACTCGCCAAAAAGCCGTCGCGTTTGTGAAATCCGAGTTCACGCACTCGAAAAGCATAGTATCCAGAATGGTTTCACTCAGCTCCGGCGCGATCTTGAGACAGTAGTCGAAAGCCTCGAACAGCGGTGAGCTGTCATCTATCTGCATCAAGAGTTCAGATGCAAGCAAGCCACTCAACTCTCGTCGTGCGTCGAAATCCACATGCTCAGGATCGTGTTGCCGCACGTTGGGACCGTTCTCCTGGTCCGCTGCGAGTTTTGTGAGCGTTATGAGAGATTGAACTCGCCAGGTGCTGGGCTTTTCGCTGCGTGCGGCGTCGAGAACTATCGTCCACTCCTTAATCGCGGCTAAGCTCCGCGGCGACGAACGTAAACCTGGCGTCATCTTCTCCAACGCTATGGTGAGTGCCTTGACAGTGGCCATCCTGGCCTCGAGGACGAAGTCTTGAGTCCGCCCTCTTGGGCGCGCAGTTGTGACGTCCAATGCTTGAGCATAGTGTGCGAGGCCAGTGGTGAGTATCTCTGCCAATACAGGTTGCTTAGACCTCAGTTCATCGGAGATCGCCTTGGCCGCAGCCCGACGCAACTTCCACATGGGCTCGGTCACAATGTTTACCAAGGCCTCAACCATTCTGGGAAGAGTTGGATCGTAGGCAGCAATAGCGACAACTGCCTTTGCACGCTGTACACCCATCGAAGGATCTTGGCGCGGCCATGTATCCTTGTCTTTGCGAATTGCAGCGCCTTCGAGCAAAATGGTTCGGGCCCACCGGAGGGCGTGCGAGGTATCGTTGGGCCACTTACGAATTAGGGCACAGGCAAGCTCGTCCTCCAGCCCTGCGAGCATATCGGCTTCTTGGCCTTCGACCTCATTGCAAAGACCAACGAATTCCTCGTAGGGTTCAGAAGGTGACGAGAATCGCTCTGAAGTTCCAGGCGCTGCCGTCGCGAACCGCCCTGTCACCGCTGCAGCCCAGGTACGTACAGAGCCTATAAGGTTCAAACGCTGCATGCTAACTTGTGCCTTGTCGCTGGCATATTGAAGCTCTGGATCGAGGTCGGCGATCTCGAGCGGAGCCCAAGTGCTATCACCGACGGGCTCTCCGAGCTTCAAGCCGCGGGCATCCATTCGCTTGAGGCCTATCAGCCACCCCTCTGAGACATTGCTTGTGGTTTTTAGTGCGTCGAGGTGGTTGTCCAGAATTCTGTAAAGAGATTCGCGTAGGTCTGGGCGATTGAACTGCAACCCAAGAAACAGAATTTCCAAATACTTAT
Source organism: Pseudoduganella sp. RAF53_2 (assembly GCF_052113985.1). NCBI lineage: Bacteria > Pseudomonadati > Pseudomonadota > Betaproteobacteria > Burkholderiales > Oxalobacteraceae > Pseudoduganella > Pseudoduganella sp. RAF53_2. The sequence goes on from NZ_JBFRDW010000643.1 coordinate 3,052, forward strand.
TCCGATGCGGCAGTCGATTGCTGGCCATCCGCTCCTGCTGTCTGGCGGAGTCCAACCCATCGTGGCCGCCGTGGATTGCCAACGAACCCGCTTCTTGCACGCTGCGTGCAATATCGTCAGAGAAGAATTGTGGGCACATGAAAATGGAAAGCAGCTTCTCGGTTACGAGCTCAGGGTGCGCAGTCAAGACTCCGGCCACCATTCCTGTAGTGAAGCTCGATTCTCCTAGATCCAGGATTATCTCAAGCACTTGTGAGACTACTTTTGGCTGACGCGTGGCTTCGGCAAGTAGCCGTTCTTCTAGCGCCATTAACGCCGCATTCAGGACGTAGCTAGTGACTGAATGCCCACGGTAGGCAGCCCATAGACGAAAGT
>NZ_JBFRDW010000644.1:0-3424 GCF_052113985.1 Pseudoduganella sp. RAF53_2
CAGTTCTTCCAGTTCGCGTTCGGTCTGGGCCTGGGCTTCGTCCAGTTCTTCCAGTTCGCGTTCGGTCTGGGCCTGGGCTKCGTCCAGGGTCAGCGCTTCTTCCACATCCAGGCCTTTGCCGGCGTCGATCACCACATCGTGGATGCCGGCCTTGATGATCTTGTTGATCTCATCCTGGCTGGCGATGACGAAGCGATTGCGGACGAAGGGATGCGTCATCCAGTCACAACTCAGGTCGTGGATGTACATGCCGACCTTCAGCTGAGACGAATCGACTTTTTTGAGCATGCTTTTATCTGAATAGGACAGCGTGGAACACGCTAGAATGATAAATGTTTCCTAATGAAATGACTACTTAACGCTGCACATTCACATGGAACTGCGCCAACTTCGTTACTTTGTCGCCATAGTCGACCACGGATCGCTGTCCCGCGCGGCCGTGGTATTGCATGTGGCGCAACCTGCGCTGACGCAGCAATTGCGCCAGCTGGAGGAGGAACTGGGCGCGCAGTTGCTGCATCGAAGCGCGCAGGGCGTGGTCAGCACGGACGCAGGGAAAGTGTTCTACGAACATGCCCAGGCCATCCTGAAACAGGTGGCCGATGCACGCACCGCCGTGACCCAGTCGGCCAGGCCTTCCGGCAGCGTGACTTTGGGGCTGCCGCACAGCATTTCGGCAGCCCTTGCCCTGCCCCTGCTGACAGCGGCGCGCGAGCAGTTTCCGGATATCACTTTGCAACTGACCGAAGAGCTGACGGGCAATCTGGCCGAGCAATTGAAGAGCGGACGCGTCAACCTTGCCGTCCTGTTCGATGATGGCCAGCTGACGCCATTCACCACCGCCGTGCTGGCGGAAGAAGCGCTCAGCTATATCTGCCGCGCCGATCTGCCGGTGTTCGAAGGCCGCGAAGCCATCACTCTCAAGCAGGCGCTGCACACCACGCTGATCCTGCCGGGCTTGCAGCATGGCGTGCGTCCCCGCATAGAAGCCGTGGCGCGGGCGGCCGGGCTCGCGGTAGGCGACGTGATTGAAATTAACTCTATAGCAATCCTGAAATCGGCCATCATGGCCGGCATGGGCGCCACCATCCTGCCGGTGGCGCCTGTGCTGCAAGACATCGAACGTGGCGCCATGCGCGCCCACCGCATCAAAGATCCGGCCATCAGCCGTACCGTCGTTCTGTGCGCATCACGCAACATTCCGCTGACAAATGCCGCTAACGCGATCTGTTCTCTGGCGAAACAGGTAGCGGCCGACCTGTGCGCCAGTGGTGTCTGGCCAGGGGCGGAGACCAAACCTGGGGCGTAGACCTGGTGGCAGGCACCCCATTCGCTGCTGTCCGATTGGTCGAGCACTGACGATTGGGGTGCCTGCCACCCGTTTTGGGCCATCGGTTTTTCTTATACCCCCATCCCCAAACCGTATTTCCGTATACGTAAAGTAAACCGTAAACTGGCGGACTGAAAAAGGCTGCAAACCCGCAGCCGCTGTGTCTAGGCAAGGATGCGCTTACCCGGCGCTCACCTGTGCCAGCCACGCACCGAATCATGAATTTTGGAGACAGCCCCCATGCCAGATACCACGGCAACCGGCAGCAACTCGCCTGCACTGAACGACGTCAAGCTCGACGATAAGTACACTTCCACCTCCGGCAAAATTTTCCTCTCCGGTATTCAAGCCCTGGTGCGCCTGCCGCTGGTGCAGCAAATCCGCGACCAGAAAACGGGGCTGAACACGGGCGGCTTCATTTCCGGCTACCGCGGTTCGCCGCTGGGCGGCCTGGACGAAACGCTGTGGAAGGCCAAGAAGCACCTGGAAGCGCACAATGTGCAGTTCGTGCCGGGCGTGAACGAAGACCTGGCAGCGACCGCCGTCTGGGGTTCGCAGCAGGTTGACCTGATCGGCCCGTCCAAGTACGACGGCGTGTTCGCCATGTGGTACGGCAAGGGTCCCGGCGTGGACCGCTGCGGCGACGTCTTCAAACACATGAACCATGCCGGCACGTCGAAGCACGGCGGCATCCTGCTGGTGGCCGGCGACGACCACGGCGCCTACTCCTCCACCCTGCCGCACCAGTCCGACCACATCTTTTCCGCCTGCATGATCCCTGTGCTGTATCCATGCAATGTGCAGGAATACCTGGACCTGGGCGTGCACGGCTGGGCCATGTCGCGCTTCTCCGGTTGCGCCGTGGCTTTCAAGGCGCTGGCCGACACCGTCGAGTCGAGCGCTTCGGTGGATGCCGATCCGTTCCGCGTCGATGTGAAGGTCCCGAAAGACTTCGTGATGCCGGAAGGCGGCCTGAATGCACGCCTGTCCAGCATTCCGCTGGGCCAGCAAGCCCGCAATCAGGAAGCCCTGATGCAGGACTACAAAATCTACGCAGCGCTGGCCTATGCGCGCGAGAACAAGCTGAATCACACCACCATCGATTCCAAGGACGCCAAGCTGGGCATCATCGCCTCCGGCAAGTCCTACCTCGACGTGCTGGAAGCGCTGGAAGAACTGGGCATCGATGAGGACATGGCCGCCAAGCTCGGCCTGCGCCTGTTCAAAGTCTCCATGCCATGGCCGCTGGAGCCGGAATCGGTGCGCGAATTCGCACAGGGCCTGGACGAGATCCTGGTGGTGGAAGAGAAGCGCCAGTTCGTTGAGTACCAGCTGAAGGAACAGCTGTACAACTGGCGCGACGACGTGCGTCCGCACATCATCGGCAAGTTCGACGACAAGGGCGAATGGGTTGCGCCGCGCGGCGAGTGGCTGTTGCCGCCGAAGGCTGACTTCTCCGTGTCGCAAGTAGCGCGCGTGATCGCCGGCCGCATCGCCCGCTACATCGCCGACACCAATATCCAGGACCAGATCAAGGCCCGCCTGACCTTCCTGGAAGCAAAGGACGCGGTGCTGAAGAAGGCGATCGAAACACCATTCCGTCCCGCCTTCTATTGCTCCGGCTGCCCGCACAACACCTCGACCAAGGTGCCGGAAGGCTCGTTCGCACTGGCCGGTATCGGCTGCCATGTGATGGCAACCTCGATCTACCCGGAGATGAACAAGCTGACCACCCACATGGGCGGCGAAGGCACGCCGTGGATCGGCCAGGCTGCATTCTCCAAAGTGCCGCACGTGTTCCAGAACCTGGGCGATGGCACCTATTTCCACTCCGGCTATCTGGCGATCCGCGCGGCCGTGGCGGCGAAGGTCAACATCACCTACAAGATCCTGTACAACGACGCAGTAGCAATGACCGGCGGCCAGCCGGTGGACGGCACCGTGTCCGTACCGATGATCGCGCAGCAGATGGCCGCTGAAGGCATCAAGCGCATCGCGCTGGTGACGGAAGACTTGTCGCGCTACACCGACCGCTCTGCCCTGCCTTCCATCGTGTCCCTGCACGACCGCAAGGAGATGGATGCGGTGCAGCGC
>NZ_JBFRDW010000645.1:0-3412 GCF_052113985.1 Pseudoduganella sp. RAF53_2
TTGCTGTACCTGGACTTTCGCCACTTCCAGATACCAGTCGCAGTATTCGTCCCACACGAACTTGTAGATGGTGGAGGCGATATTGTCGAAGCGGTAGTCCGCGAAACCTTTTGCCACTTCCAGTTCGGCTTTTTGCAGCAGGGAGATAATCCACTTGTCGGCCATCGACAGGTCTGCGTCGTTCGCGGTGCAGTCCTTGCCTTCGGTGTTCATCATCACGAAGCGGGTCGCAYTCCACAGCTTGTTGCAGAAGTTGCGGTAGCCTTCAGCGCGGCCCAGGTCGAAGTTGATGTTGCGGCCCAGGGATGCGTAGGAAGCCATGGTGAAGCGCACGGCATCGGTGCCGTAGGCTGGAATACCTTCCGGGAACTCCTTGCGGGTGGCTTTCTCGATCTTCGCCGCATCCTTTGGATTCATCAGGCCCGTGGTGCGCTTTGCAACCAGTGCGTCCACGCCGATGCCGTCGATCAGGTCGATCGGGTCCAGGGTATTGCCTTTGGACTTGGACATCTTCTGGCCCTGCGAATCGCGCACCAGGCCGTGCACGTACACGGTCTCGAACGGCACCTTGCCGGTGAAGTGTGCGGTCATCATGACCATACGCGCCACCCAGAAGAAGATGATGTCGAAGCCGGTCACCAGCACGGACGATGGCAGGAAGGCCTTCAGCTCAGGCGTTTCTTGCGGCCAGCCGAGGGTGGAGAAGGGCACCAGCGCGGACGAGAACCAGGTATCCAGCACGTCGTGGTCGCGGGCCAGTGCGCCGCTGCCGCCCTTGGCCTTCTGCTGTGCCAGCGCTTCTTCTTCGTTGCGCGCGACGTAGATSTTGCCCTGCTCGTCATACCAGGCAGGGATCTGATGGCCCCACCACAGCTGGCGCGAGATGCACCAGTCCTGGATGTTGTTCAGCCACTGGTTGTAGGTGGTGGTCCAGTTCTCAGGCACGAACTTGATCTCGCCCGAGGACACTTTTTCCAGCGCTACTTCAGCGATCGATTTGCCCGGATTGAAGGTGCCTTCCGGCGCCGGCTTGCTCATGGCGACGAACCACTGGTCGGTCAGCATCGGCTCGATCACGACGCCGGTACGGTCGCCGCGCGGCACCATCAGCTTGTGCGGCTTGATCGATTCCATCAGGCCTTGCGCTTCCAGGTCGGCCACGATCTGCTTACGCGCAGCGAAGCGGTCCATGCCGCGGTAGGCTTCCGGCGCGTTCTCGTTGATCTTCGCATCCAGGGTCAGGATGGAAGGCATGTCCAGCTTGTGGCGCTGGCCCACGGCGTAGTCGTTGAAGTCGTGCGCCGGCGTAATCTTCACGCAGCCGGTGCCGAAGGCTTTGTCGACGTAGGAGTCGGCGATGATCGGGATTTCGCGGCCGACCAGCGGCAGTTTCAGCATCTTGCCCACCAGCGCGGTGTAGCGCTCGTCGGTCGGGTCCACGGCCACGGCGACGTCGCCCAGCATGGTTTCCGGACGGGTAGTCGCCACGGTGATCGAACCGCTGCCATCGGCCAGCGGATACTTGATGTGCCACATCGAGCCATCTTCTTCTTCCGACACCACTTCCAGGTCGGAGACGGCGGTGCCCAGCACCGGGTCCCAGTTCACCAGGCGCTTGCCGCGGTAGATCAGGCCCTGCTCGTGCAGGCGCACGAAGACTTCGGTCACGACTTTGGAACGCTCTTCGTCCATCGTGAAATACTCGCGAGCCCAGTCAGGAGAGGTGCCCATGCGGCGCATCTGGCCGGTGATGGTCGAGCCGGACTTTTCCTTCCACTCCCACACCTTCTCGATGAACTTCTCGCGGCCAAGGTCATGGCGCGATACCTTTTGCGCGTCCAGCTGGCGCTCCACCACGATCTGGGTGGCGATACCGGCGTGGTCGGTGCCCGGAATCCAGGCGGTGTTGTGACCCAGCATGCGGTGGTAGCGGGTCAGACCGTCCATGATGGTCTGGTTGAACGCGTGGCCCATGTGCAGCGTGCCGGTCACGTTCGGCGGCGGCAGCTGAATGCTGAAGGACGGCTTGGACAGGTCGAGGGAAGCTGCGTAGTAACCGCGCTTCTCCCACTCGCTGCGCCAGAACTGTTCAATGTCGACAGGCTCGAAAGACTTGGCTAATTCCATGATGTGGCTGAAAAAATGGGCAAAACAGCCATTATACGGGAAGAAGCCCCGCCTTCCGCTTTGGGGTCAGGCACGAATTGATACATGAGCCCGTGTCTCAAAAAGCGCCTGACCCCAAATGGTCACGGTGTGAGGGCGAAGTTGACGTTGGCCTGGTCGGTGGTGCTGACGTTCACTGCGGCCACCGATTTGGTGGTGTAGCCAGTTGCCGATGCGTCAACACGGTACTGGCCTGCTGGTGGGACGATGGCCGCGGTGGCGAATACCAGTGGCAGGGTGGCGCTATACGTCACGTAGCGCGGCGCAGCGACCGGCAGGCCTGTCAGGGTGTAGGCGCCACCACCGATTGGGGTGAGCGTGTACTTCAGGGTGACGGTGGGGCCGCCGGTAATCGCCTGCAGGGCTGCGACCTGCGCCGGCTCCGTGCTGCTGACCGGGTTCTGGGTCACGCTGCCGCTGATGTTGTGGTCCAGCGAGACAACGGGCGCGATGGGCGCTGCTGTGGTGCTGATCTGCGTCATGGCGCTGGCGGTGACGGGCACGGCGCCCACCACGTTGGCGGCATATCCGTCAGCTATGATGACGACGTCGTAATTACCGGCTGGCAGGCGCGTCAGGTCGAATTCGCCGGTGGTGGGGTTTGGCGTGGTGGATGCCACTATCGCGCCATTCTGTTGCGCGGAGACGGCCACATGGCTTGCCAGCGCCGCCGTGGCGACGAAGCCGCTGATGCCGTTCAAAGCGGTGGGCACGACTTTCACCACCGGCTTCAGGCTGTAGTTGCCGCTATTGCCTTTGCTGACGATGGATTTGCAGGCGTCGAAGTCCRGCACCAGGTCAACGCGCTGGCCCGCAGCCACGTCGAATTCGTTGACCAGCTTGATGCCGCTTTGAAGGGCGCTTGGTGTATCGAGCGCGATCTCATTGGCGCTGCCGGTTTTGATGACGGTATTGCTGTTGGCGCCGCCGTCCAGCACCAGGCGCAGCTGGCTGTAGTGGCCCGCGCCCAGCGACGCAGTGCCCAGGGCTTCCAGCGCGCCGTTGTTCAGGTTGAGCAGATTGATTTTCTTCGCTGGCGACAAGGTGATGTCGGTCCAGCCGCTGTCGGTATCGCTGGCGCTCGAACTTTGATTGATCCGGACTTYGGAAACGGTGACGTTCACCGCATCGAAGCCACAGGCCGGAGCGTCGGTCAGGGAGACGGAGACGGAGCCTAACTGCATTGGTGGCTGCGTCGAGCTGCCACCTCCACCTCCGCCGCCGCAAGCGGTCAGCAAACTAGCAG
>NZ_JBFRDW010000646.1:0-4867 GCF_052113985.1 Pseudoduganella sp. RAF53_2
GCCGGTGGCTGCTCCGGCACCTGCCATTGTTACCAAGCCAGCCTCTTCCGAGCGCGGCGACCGCAACGCACGCGGCCCACGCGGCCGCAACCGTGGCAAGGGTGGCCGTGCCGAACGCGAAGACCGCGAACCAGGTGCGCGTCCGGGCGCCGAAGAAGCCAAACCGGCAAGCGAGCCCCGCGAGAAGCGCGAGCGCAAGCCACGCGAACCGCGCGAGCCACGTGAAAATGCCGAAGCAGTAGCCCAGCCACGCGCCGAGCGCGGCGAGAAGGCCGAACGTGAACCACGCGAGCCGCGTGAGCCACGCCAGCCGCGTCCGCCACGTGAACCACGCGGCGAGAAACCATCCGCAGCGCCGGCCGAAGCGAAAGCTGAAGAATTGGCACTGGCAGCAGCGGGCGTCGGCCCGGTCGGCACTGGCACCGGCGCTCCTGAAACACCGGTTCTGGTCAAGCCACAGAATGTGGGTCCGGAAGGCGAAGAAGCCGAGGGCGCCGAAGGTGGTGACGAGCCACGCCGCCGCCGCCGCCGTGGTGGCCGCAACCGCAACCGCCGTGACCGCGAAGGCGCAGAAAACGCAGAAGGCATGAACGCTGAGGGCATGGACGCTGCTGAAGGTGCAGCACCTGCCGAAGTTGCTGATGCTGCTGCTGAGACTGCTGCGCCAGCCGTTGCCGCCGCACCAGCTGTGGCGACTGCTGCTGTCGAGGCCGCAGCACCTGCAATGGAAGCCGCTCCGGCGCCAGTCGCTGCACCAGTTGCGTCCGCCGAGGCCGCCGCACCGGCACCGGTCAGCGCTGCACCTGTAGCGCCGATTGCTGAGGCTCCTGTGCATGTCGCTGCGCCTGCTGCTCCTGAAGCGCCTGTCGCACCAGCTCCGGCCATCCTGGCTGAAGCCATTCCAGCCGTTGCCGAGCCAGCACCTGCGCCGCAAGTGATCGTTGCACCTCCGGCAGTAGCGGCCGAAGTTGCATTCGAAATCGCTGCCGAACCAGCACCGGCTCCGGCGCCAGTTGAGGCACCAGTGCCTGCCGCGACCCCGGTCGCGCCTGCACCGGCAGTTGCTGCCGCTGACGCTGCTCCAGCCGTGGTCGAACCGGCTCCTGCTGCCGAGTACGCCTTCGAACAGAAGCCTGTGGAAGCCGCGCCAGCGCCAGTCGCTGCTCCGGCTCCAGTCGCCGCTGCGCCGGCACCAGCACCTGCCCCGGCAGCTGCTCCTGCCCCAGCCAACTTCGACGACATGCTGGCTTCCGCCGGTCTGACCATGGCCGCGACCGATCCTGCCAAGCTGCGCGCAGCCCAGGAAGCCGCCGCTGCCGTGCCGGCACCGGTGCGCGTCCCGCGTGAGCGCAAGCCGCAGCCGCCGGTATCGGATGAGCCGCTGGTGCAAGTGAGCACCCGCCGCTAACGCATGCTTCATGCAAGCTAAAAAGGGAAGCCTCGCGCTTCCCTTTTTTTCGCCCCGAAAAAACGAACTCATGTACCAAAAAGTGCCTGACCCCAAAGTGAACATGAGTCCCGCCGGGCAGATCGCGATGATGCATGCGGAGCTGGTCGAGCGCCGCCGCTGGATTTCCGAACACCGCTTCCTGCATGCGCTCAATTACTGCATGCTGCTGCCCGGCCCCGAAGCGACCCAGCTGGCCATCTATATCGGCTGGCTGATGCATCGTACGCCCGGCGCTATCGTCGCCGGCACGCTGTTCGTGCTGCCCTCCCTGCTTATCCTGATGGCCCTGTCGTGGATTTATCTGGCGTTCGGCAGCCTGCCGGTTGTCGCTGGCGTACTGTACGGCATGAAACCCGCCGTCGTGGCGATCGTGCTGGCCGCCGCCTGGCGCATCGGCAGCCGGACGCTGCGTAACGGTCTGTTGATTGCCATCGCCGCCGCGGCGTTTGTTGCAATCAGCATCATTCACCTGCCCTTCCCCGCCATCGTGCTCAGCGCAGCCCTCATCGGCTGGATCGGCGGGCGTGCGGCGCCGGTAAAATTCCAGATCGGTGGCGGCCCTCATGCGGCAGAAGCCAGCTACGGCCCGGCCCTGATCGACGATGACACGCCAACGCCCGCCCACGCCCGTTTCAGCTGGCCGCGCCTGCTGCGCAATATCCTTGGCGGGCTGGGACTGATGGCCGGAGCATGGCTGCTGATCGCCTGGCTGAGCGGTGCCGACCGCACGCTGGCGCAGATGGGATGGTTCTTCAGTAAGGCGTCCCTGCTGACTTTCGGTGGCGCTTACGCCGTGCTGCCTTATGTGTATCAAGGCGCGGTGCAGACCTTCCACTGGCTGACGCCGGCCCAGATGATTGACGGCCTCGCGCTGGGCGAAACCACGCCAGGTCCGTTGATCATGATCGTGGCCTTTATCGGCTTCGTCGGCGCCTGGACGGCCGATTTATTCGGCAATCCGGCCGCCGCCGGCATCGCCGGCGCGGCGGTGGCGGCCTGGTTCACTTTCCTGCCTTCGTTCATCTTCGTGCTGTCGGGCGGACCGCTGGTCGAAGCCACACGTGGCGATATCCGCATGACTGCACCGCTGACCGCCATTTCAGCCGCCGTGGTTGGCGTGATTGCAAGCCTGGCCGTGTTTTTTGGCCAGCATGTCTTCCACACGCCCACAGGCTGGGATTGGACGTCCATCGCCATTGCCGCTGCCGCCTGCCTGGCCTTGTTCCGTCTTAAAATGGGCCCCATCAAGGTATTGCTGGCCTGTGCCATTGCTGGCATCGTGCTATCGTATCTGGGTTAGACGAATCTCACGTATCAATGACTGAAAAGATCATCATCCTGAACGACGGCCGCAGCCAGGCGCCCGCCATCCCGGCCACGCTGGAACCACCGACCGGCAGCGTGCAGGACACGCTCGCGCGTCCGCTGCACGACCTGCGCATCTCGATCACGGACCGCTGCAACTTCCGCTGCGTCTACTGCATGCCGAAGGAAGTGTTCGACAAGGATTACCAATACCTGCCGCACAACTCCCTGCTGACGTTCGAAGAAATCACGCGCATCGCCCGTCTCTTCATCGAGCACGGCGTGGAAAAAATCCGCCTGACCGGCGGCGAACCACTGCTGCGCAAGAATGTGGAAAAGCTGATCGAGATGCTGGCGAACCTGCGCACCGTGTCCGGCAAGCCGCTCGACCTCACGCTGACCACCAATGCTTCCCTGCTGRCCCGCAAAGCCCAGTCGCTGAAGGACGCCGGGCTGCAGCGCGTCACCGTGTCGCTCGACGCACTGGACGACGCCACCTTCAAGCGCATGAACGATGTCGATTTTGAAGTGGCCGAAGTCCTGCACGGCATCGACGTCGCGCACAGCGTGGGCCTGGGTCCGATCAAAGTGAACATGGTGGTCAAGCGCGGCATGAACGAGCAGGAGATCCTGCCAATGGCGCGCCATTTCAAAGACACGCCGCATATCCTGCGCTTCATCGAATTCATGGACGTTGGCGCATCCAACGGCTGGAATATGCAGGACGTGATCCCTTCCGCAGAAATCGTGCGCCGCATCAGCGCCGAAATGCCGTTGCAGCCGGTGAATCCGAATTACACCGGCGAGACGGCGGAGCGTTGGCGCTATGTGGACGGCGGCGGCGAGATCGGTGTGATTTCAAGTGTAACCCACGCATTCTGCAAGGACTGTACTCGTGCGCGCCTGTCGACAGAGGGTAAGCTGTACACCTGCCTGTTCGCCACCCGCGGCCACGATCTGCGCCAGCTGATGCGCGAAGGGCGCAGCGATGCCGAGATTTCGGGCGCCGTCGCCCAGCTCTGGCGTGGGCGCAGCGACCGTTATTCCGAGCTTCGAACCATCAACACCGACGGGCTTTCCCGCACCGGCGGCGAGCGCAAAGTCGAGATGTCCTATATCGGAGGATAGTTTGAGTGTCAGTGCACTGATTCTGGCGGGTGGCCGCGGCACCCGCATGGGCCGTGTGGACAAAGGCCTGCAACCCTTCCGCGGCGGCACGCTGGTTTCCCATGTGCTGCAGCGCCTTTCTCCGCAAGTCGAGAATGTCGTCATCAATGCCAACCGCAATCTGCCTGCCTACAGCGCGCTCGGCGCGCAGGTGCTGCCGGACGAGCTGACCGGCTTTGAAGGCCCGCTGGCCGGCGTGCAGACTGGCCTGCGCCACTGCGCCACCGAGTTGATGGTCACTGCGCCTTGCGATTCCCCCTTCCTGCCTGCCGATCTGGTGCAGCGCCTGCACGAGGCCATGCTCGCGAAGGACGCCGACCTGGCCGTCGCCGCCACGCTGGAAACTGACGAAACCGGCAATGTGCACACCCAGCTGCACCCGGTCTTCAGCCTGATTCGCAAGAGCGCCCTGCCCCAGCTGGATGCTTACCTGTCCACCGGCGCACGGCGCATGGATGGCTGGTACAAATCGATCAAGGTGGTTGAGGTCCAGTTCAACGACGCCGCCGCCTTCCGCAACATCAACACGCTGGATGAGCTGCACAAAGAGGAAGCCGCCACTGGCGCACCATCGCTGAAGGAGGTGGTCAGCTGCCTGTCGGATTACGATCCCGATGCGCTGCCTGTGCGCCATGCCCAGCGCATCATCAGCGAATTTATCCAGCCCGTGCGCGGCGTGGAGAAAGTGGCTTTGCGCAGCGCACTCGATCGGGTGCTGGCCGAGGATGTGATCTCGCCCATCAACGTGCCGGCCCACGACAATTCCGCGATGGACGGCTTTGCCTTCGCCGGCGAGCAGCTTGGCAGCGCACCGCTTACGCTGAAAATCCTGGGAACGATCTACGCCGGCCGCACTTCGCCACTGAAGCCTGGCCCCAGCGAATGCGTGCGCATCATGACCGGCGGTGTGATGCCCGAAGGCTGCGACACAGTGCTGCCCCAGGA
>NZ_JBFRDW010000647.1:0-3393 GCF_052113985.1 Pseudoduganella sp. RAF53_2
GTTTGACGCTGCGCGGATCAGCCAGATATCGCGTGATGTAGTCCGCCGCCTGCGCGCGGCTGTCCGCAGTCACGCCTTTGCCCGGATTTTTCTTCATCCAGACCGCCAGCTCGCGCAGCTGCGCACGCACCTCGGCTTCAACATTCGCGTGCAGCCCGCCGTCATCCACGACCTTGAGCAGCGTATCCAGCACCACCCAGTCCGACGCCAGCTGCACCGCCTCGCCGCCAGTCAGCGACGAAGGCACCGCATCGCGCTTCCAGGTCTTCGCCAGCGTGGCACTGAGGACCTCCTGCACACCCGGCTGCGCAGCGTCGCGTGCGTGCTGCCACGCCACGCGATTCATGCGCGTCGCATCGAACAGGAATTGCGCAGTCTGCGCGGCGCCCGTCTCCGCAGCGGACAAGGCATCAAACACGCTGTTCATGCGGGTGCCGAAATACTCCTTGCTGCGTTCGTATCCTTGCGCGGGCGGTGTCAGCATGTCCAGCACGGACTGCGGCAGCGCCAGATACTCGGCGCGCAGCGTATCAGCCATCCGCGTCAATGCGGCACGCTGCGTGGCCGCCGGCACCAGGCGCACGCCGGGCTGCGCACGGCCCGCTTTCACGTCACCGCTGGTGCTGTAATCGAACTCGCCGCCACCGATCAGGCGCGCGACAGCTTCACCCTGGTAACGCTGCAGAAGATACACCGGCACCAGACGCGCTTCGATTTCGCCGGTCTGGCGGTCATTCGGCAGCACGTCGAGCGAGAAGCTATCCAATGCTTTGCGCCGGATGGCGCCAAGCTGATCCCAGGTTTTCAGCGAGTCCGGCCCAAAGTCCCACAGCAGACCATTCGGATGCACAGATCCCGGCGAGCGCGCGTCCGCATCGCTCACGTACTGCATGCCTGCTGCATTCGCGTCGGCACGGAGCTTGGCCAGCGCAGTCTCTTCGTCGGCGTATTGGCCGTAGATGTATTTGACGATGTACTCGTCCCACGGACCGACACCGGTGCCATAAGCGTCACTTAGCTCGATGCGTCCATCGGCGCCAAGCTTCAGTACCGGATGCGGGTAGTCCATCACCGAACCATTGCCATGGCGGCTGGCGGCAAAGTTGTGCGCAAAGCCGAGCGTGTGCCCGACTTCGTGCGCCGCCAGCTGGCGCAGGCGTGCCAGCGCCATTTGTTCGGCGGCCCGCTTGCGCTCGGCCGGCGTCGATTTGCCATACGGCGCCAGCAGGCTTTCGGCGATCAGGATGTCCTGACGCACGCGCTGCGAGCCCAGCGTGACGGCGCCGCGGATGATCTGGCCGGTGCGCGGATCGGTCAGTGCGTTCCCGTAAGACCAGCCGCGCGTGGCGCGGTGCACCCAGGTGATGACGTTGTAGCGCACGTCCATCGGATCGGCGCCCTCGGGCATCAGCTCGACACGGAAGGCGTCCTTGAAGCCGGCCTTCTCGAAGGCTGCGGCCCACCAGCGGGCGCCATCCAGCAGCGCAGAGCGCACCGGTTCCGGCGCACCGCGATCAAGGTAATAGACGATAGGCTTTTTCACCGGACTGACGGCGGCCGCTGGATCGGTCTTTTCCAGCCGGTGGCGCACTTGCCAGCGCACGTCAAGGCTCGATGCCAGCGGTTGAGCGTAGTCGTAATAACCCGTATCGAAGCCACCGGATGCGGGATGGTAGCTGCGCGGCTGATAGCCCGCATCCGGCAGGTGCACCATGCTGATATGCTGGCGCAGCGTGAGGCTGGCCGGGTCGGCGGCGACCTGTTTGACGAACTCGCCCTGGCCAGGGCCAGCAAACGTCAGCAGCGCTTCCAGCTCGATGTTTTCGGGGAAGGCTTTGGCTTCCTGCGGCAGGATGGCGCTGCGCTTGCCGTCAACGCTGTATCCGCCCTGCTTCGCGTCCTGCAGGCGCTGCACGATGCCGTGCTGGTCGGCCAGCAGGAAGCTGGAGAAATCGACCAGCTGACGCTTGCCGTCGCTGGCCAGGATGTCGCCCGACCACAACACTGCGCTAGGGAAGGACTCTTCCACCGCGCGGCGCTCTTCCGCATCTTTCGAGTTGGCGATGAAGCGCGTGTTGACCTGCACCAGGAACAAGCGCTTGTCGTGCTTCTCGAAACGCACCAGTTTCATTTCGCCTGGCTGGCGGCGGTCCAGGCCGACGTCATTGCTGCCCAGCGCGTATGGCAGCGAACTGACCAGCAGGAAGGGCTGATCCAGCTGCGACACCGCCAGCAGCACCCTGCCCTTGTCGGCATCGCGCCACAGATCAATAAACCCGGGCTGCGCTTGCAGGGCCTTGGTTTGCTCGGCGAACGACGCTGGCGGCGCGTCAGCTGCATGCACGAACGGCGCGGCCAGCAGCGCGCCCACCAACGCCACGCCGTGCCACTGCGCGACGCGCGCCGGCGCGGCTGTGCGGGCGGCCATCAGTGCGCGCCCGCTGCGTTGCTCGCGCCTGCGGCGGAGGGAACGGACGGTGCCGCCGGCGCCGCGGAAGCAGGCACACTTCCGGCCATGCCGGAGGTACCCATGCCCAGCGTGCGGTACAGGAAGCCCCACTTGTCAGCCACTTCGTCGATCTGCTTGGACGTGGGCTTGCCAGCACCATGGCCAGCTTTAGTTTCGATGCGGATCAGGATCGGCGCCGGGCCGGCCTGGTCGGCCTGCGCGGTTGCGGCGAACTTGAAGCTGTGCGCCGGCACGACGCGGTCATCGTGGTCAGCGGTGGTGATCATGGTGGCCGGATAGCAGCTGCCTGGTTTCAAGTTATGCAGCGGCGAATACTTGACCAGCGCCTGGAACTCGTCCGCGTTGTCGGACGAACCGTAATCCGACGTCCACGCCCAGCCAATGGTGAACTTGTGGAAGCGCAGCATATCCATCACACCGACCGCAGGCAGCGCCGCTGCAAACAGGTCAGGACGCTGAGTCATGGTTGCGCCAACCAGCAAGCCGCCATTCGAGCCGCCGCCAATCGACAGCCTGGATGGCGACGTCACCTTGTTCGCGATCAGCCATTCCGCTGCACCGATGAAGTCATCGAACACATTCTGTTTCTGCAGCTTGGTGCCGGCCTTGTGCCATGCCTCGCCATACTCACCGCCACCGCGCAGATTCGCCATCACGTACACGCCGCCCATTTCAACCCAGGCCAGATTGGCCACGGAGAAGGAAGGCGTCAGCGAGATATTGAAACCACCATAGCCGTACAGATAAGTCGGATTGCTGCCGTCCAGCTTCAGGCCCTTCTTCGACACGATGAACAGTGGAACCCGGGTGCCGTCTTTGCTGGTGAAGAATTCCTGGCGCGTTTCATAGGCGCTCGGATCGAAGTCCACTTTCGGCTGGCGGAACACGCTGCTCTGGCCAGTCTTCATGTCATAGCGGTAGAT
>NZ_JBFRDW010000648.1:0-3393 GCF_052113985.1 Pseudoduganella sp. RAF53_2
CCACCTTCGTCATCGACCAGCAAGGCCGTATCATCAAGCGCTACGTCGGCAAGCCCGAATTCGCCGAACTCCACAAGCTGCTGGAAAAGACCCTGCAAGGCTGAGGCGATACGCAGCTCAGCCTTATATGGCAAAATTGTCGAAAAATTAACTTCGACTTGCCAAAAAAGGGGTTAGCGTGGCCAACGTCAATATCAGCTTCACTCAGTCCGCTCTTAATATCGCCGAGAAGGAAAATATAGGCTTCCAGGGCTACACCACCTCGGAAGTCTTTGATTCCATCAGCTAGCTGGCTCAGAGCTTCACGGCGGCGCACATTGCCACTTCCAGCGTCAACGTGTCGCTTAACTCGGCCCACCTGGCCTATTTAGACGGCGCATATGTGGATTACTCGGGCGTGGTGTTTGCCGATCCTAATGCGATGAGCGGCACGGCCTACGCGGCCACGGTGACCGATTACTGGCCTGCCAATTTCAGGACGACCCTCAACGGCCACCTCACCTACAACTACAGTCTCTCCAGCAATGGTACGGCAAGCCTGCAGCCTACCGGCGGCACTATCACCAGCGCCAGCATCGACTCCCTGCTGTTACCGTCCAATCGTCTCTATCCAGTCGATATCGGCAACCAGGGGCTGCAGTTCTTCGGCAATATCTCGGAAAATATTTACGGCGATTTCTCCGGCACCGTCACGAGCATGACCGCCCATGCCGACAAATTCCTCAAGAACGGCAGCGTCACGGGCACATTCGACATCTCCGGGAATGCCGAATCCATTG
Source organism: Pseudoduganella sp. RAF53_2 (assembly GCF_052113985.1). Taxonomy (NCBI): domain Bacteria; kingdom Pseudomonadati; phylum Pseudomonadota; class Betaproteobacteria; order Burkholderiales; family Oxalobacteraceae; genus Pseudoduganella; species Pseudoduganella sp. RAF53_2. Next base: position 780 of record NZ_JBFRDW010000648.1, read on the forward strand.
GAAAAGGCCTGAGCGCAACTGCGGTGTCCGGTGTGATGAACGGTTATTCGCAGCAGTACACCGATGGCAGCGCCGTTGCGGTCAGCGGCGCCTCCATCGAGGTTAACTCGGCGACCTCCTTCGATAAGCAATTGCTGGCCAACGGCGGCAACTGGAGCGGCGACGACACGTTCAACATCACGCTGCCCGCGCAGCTGCCAACGCCCTGGGTGATCGCGTCGGGTGCCGGCAATGACAACGTGTTGGTGCGCGGCGGCAGCGGTGGGCTGTCGGTGGATGCCGGCAGCGGCAATGACCGCATCTCGCTCATCGATGACGGCCACCAGATTACTGGTGGCGACGGCATCGATACCGTGATTCTCGGTGGCGCCCGTTCCGCCTATACGGTGACGCAGTCAGCCGGTACCTACACCGTGCATGCCAATGCGAGCGGCCTCAATGACATTCTCACCAACGTCGAGCGCGTGCAGTTCAGCGATGCGACCGTTGCCTTGGACATCGGCGGCGTCGGTGGACAAGCCTACCGTCTGTACCAGGCGGCCTTCAACCGTGCACCGGATTCTGGCGGTCTCGGATTCTGGATTGCCTACATGGACAAAGGCATGTCGCTGAACGACGCCGCCCAGCAGTTCATGGCCAGCCCGGAATTCAAAACACTGTACGGCACCAACCCAAGCAATGCAGACTTCGTGGATAAGCTGTACCACAACGTTCTGCATCGCGCGGGCGAGGCCGACGGTGTGAAATTCTGGATGGACTACCTGACGACCGGCGGCGGCACACAAGCCAAGGTGCTGGCCTTCTTCGGCGAGAGCCCGGAAAATCAGGCGGCGCTGATCGGCACCATCGGCAACGGCTTTACTTACACGCCATACACGATCTGATATCGCAGCTCGGCGAAGCCTGCGCCGTATTGCGTTACGGAGGTCAGCTGCATCGGGCGCTCCATGCGGCGCGGCAGGAGCGGCTTGCCTTCGCCGAGCGTGATGGAGCCCACCTGGATGATGAGTTCATTCAGCAGGCCGGCGTCATAGAACTGGCCGGCGAGGTCACCGCCGCCGGCGATCCAGATGTTCTTGCCGTCCGCGGCGCGCGCCATGTCGGCGTGGATGGGGCGCACGTCGCCGCGCACGAAGCGGATGTCTGCGCCGGTCACCGGCGCGAGTTCGCGGCTGGTGAAGACCCACACGGGCTGGGAGTAGGGCCAGGGCGAACCGGTTTCTTTCGCGACTTCGTCACCATTCCGCAGTATCCATTCGTAGGTGGTCGAGCCCATCGCGATGGCGCCTACCTCGGCGATGAATTCGGGATAACTGGATTCGCTGACATGCCCGAGCGAGAACAACCACTCCAGGGAATCGTCTTGGGTAGCGATGTAGCCGTCCAGGCTTGCTGCGGAATAGTATTGGGTTTTCATCAAAAGCCAACTTGCGCGGAAATGTAGAAGCCGTCCTGCTTCTTGGGGTTGAAAATGGTGATGTCGCCGAGATTGGCGTACGCCGCCGTCAACGAGAAATTCCGGTTGGGGAACCAGGCGACAAAGACGTCATAGTAATTCTTCTCATTGTCCACACCGAGATTGTGCGGCTTGCGGCGCCATTCAGCGCCGGCGGCCAGCTTGCGCGTCAGCAGATAGGCCGCCGAGATTTCAGGCTCGATGCGGCGGCCGGAATGCAGCTCGCCGCCGAAGCCGAGAATGCCCATCTGATTAGCGCGCGTCGAGCGTAGCGTGGCGTTCAGCAGGAGGCTTTGTTTAAGCAGGATCTTGGTGGCCGACACGTAATAGTCATAGCCTTTGTCGTCGCTCGCACCGAGCTGCTTCACGCTGCTCACACCCAGCGCGCCCAGACCATCAATGCCCTTGTTCTTCTTGTACATCGCGCCCACAGCAATCTGCGGCAACCAGGATTCCTGTTCGTAGAGCGCGTCGCCAGCCACGCGGACCTTGACACCGAAGATGTCCTGCTTGATGCTCAACTGATCGAGCGGCGCGAGGTCGCCTTCGAACTGCTGCTGCGCCAATGAAAGTTCAACACGATCGAAAATGCCGACCGCCACGCCATACGTCTTCAGCGAATAGTCCTGCGTCTTGATGTAGGTGTAGTGCGCGTTGGCGCCCCAGCTGTCGCGCGTGCCGTAGCTGGTAATCAGCGCCCACGGCACAATGCCGCCACCGCCCGCGCCTTCCACTTGCGACACGCCGCCAGTAGCCAGCAGCTTGCCCATCTCGAACATGTGCTCTTCCGATCGGCGGCTGGTGACGATCTCCTCGCGCTCCGGCGCCATTTTGGCCATCAGTTTGTTGGACACGCTGGCCGGTACATGCGCCTGTTCCATCGCGATTTGCAGATCCTCTGCCAAGGCGTTGAACTGGAAGTCGTTAACCTTCAAGTCCTCATGAATCGAATGTAAGTCTCGGTTCTCTTTTTTGCGGACGCAAGGTCCACCGGCAAATTCGCAGAAGTGCTGGCCGAGACGCTTCTTCAATTCGGGAATGTCGGAGTCGGAAAAACTATCCTTGATGCGCGGATCGGCCAGCACCAGGGCCATGAAATTCTCGACGATATTGTGGATGCCTTCCTTGCCGCCCAAGCCACGGTAGACCGAGTCGTCC
>NZ_JBFRDW010000649.1:0-3389 GCF_052113985.1 Pseudoduganella sp. RAF53_2
GATTTCGATTCGGCGGTCGAGTGGTGCGCATCGAACACCAGTTTCAGGGAGCTGGTTGGCTTCCACACGGTGTTGAAGCCGATCGATTTATTTTCCGACTTGGTCGCGTAGTCGGCGCCATTCATCGCGATGTCCTGCGCCGTCACGTTTTCCTGATAGAAGATCGGGGAAGCGATCGGGCCACCAGTCCACGAGCTCACGGAAGGCCCCATATTGAACCAGGCGCTCAGCTCATGCGACTTGGTCTGGATCTTGTTCTGCGAGTAGGTGTAATCCAGCGTGGTAACCGACTCGTTCACCGGCTTGAACTGCAAGGTCAGCTGGCCATTGGTACGCTGACGCTGCGAACCGCGCATGAAGTAGGAAATATTCTGCGGCACCGAATAGATGGTGCTGCCTGTCGGGCGGTTGGTGATGTCGCCATAGCCCGCCTGGCCTGCTTGCGGAATCGTGCCCCAGTTGTTTTCGTCGGCTTTGAACGGACCGCGCCAGCCATTGGTGATGGACGCCGTGTTCACGCCCAGGTTGCGCTCCTGGTAGCTGCCGCTGATAGCGATACCAAACTTACCGTCAGCAAAGGTGTTGCTGTAGATGCCGGAGATCTCCGGCGTGACGGAAGTCTTGGCCTTGTCTTCATCCGGCAGGTGGTCGTTCGAGCTGTCGTACACGCCCTTCACGCCGATACTGGAATGCAGGCCCGGATTGTCGAACGGGCGCGCGGTGATGATGTTGACCGTCGCGCCAATGCCGCCCGGCGGCGTGTCGGCGCGGCTGGTTTTGTAGACCTGGATCTGCTGAATCGCATCGGACGCCAGGTTGGCGAAGTCGAAAGCGCGGCCGTTCAGATCGGCCAGGCTGGACGTCGGCATCTGGCGGCCATTCAATAGGATCATGTTCAGGTCGGGACCGACACCGCGCACGGTGACCTTGGCGCCCTCGCCGTTGGTACGGTCGATCGAGACGCCGGAAATGCGCTGGATCGATTCGGCCAGGTTGGTATCGGGGAATTTACCGATGTCATCGGCGACGATACCGTCAACGATGCCATCAGAGTTGCGCTTGAGGTTCAGAGTGGACTGCATCGAGGCACGGATGCCCGACACAATCACTTTTGGCGCGTCGCCGGAATCCCCGACCGACCTGACGGCCTCGGCGTCTTGCGCCTGCGCCGGCAGATAGCTGGCACAGACACTGGCAACGGCCAGGCTGATCAGGCGCCGGTTCATACGGCGCTTTGAAAACGTTTTCATAGAGTGATGCACGTGGTCTCCTTGGTTTTGATTTAATTAGAAGCGACTACCCGGTGCTGAAACAGAAAGACTGAAAACGGCTGCGGCGCGGTGGCGCCGAGATACTGCACTTCCAACCGGCGGTTAGCCCTTAGGAAGGTTGAATGACTTAGTCCAATCGAATTACTAATTGAGCAAGGCAAGAATAGGAGAAATGTAATAATTCGTCAATCGGATGAACAAATTACTGCGCATGCAATGTTGCATGAATACAGCACTCGTCGCTTCGTGTATGATCGGCTGACGCCCTACTTCCCAACCGAAACCCATGATTGTCGCTGGCGACCAGCAGCTGCTGAAGCAAATCAACCGCATGGCCCTGGTGCGCCAACTGTGCAGTCAGCCGGGTCTGTCACGGGCGGCGCTGGCCGAAATCGTGGGGCTGACCAAATCCACCGTCAGCATGCTGGTACGCGAGCTGCTGGACGAGGGCTGGCTTACCGAAAGCGAGCTGCGCGCCACAGGCGCCCTGGGCCGCCGCGCCACCCCGCTGCACATCGATGGCAGCCGCCTGGCCTTGCTGGGCGCCGACCTGGGCATCGGCGAAGCGCGCATCGTCGCCACTAGCTTGCTGGGCGATGTGCTGGCCGAACGCGTCCTGCCCTACGCCGACGCCACCAACCCCGATGCCTGCATTGCCGCTGCCGCGGCCAGCATGGCCGACCTGGCACGTCCCGGCGGTGAACTGCACGGGCGCACCATGCTGGGCGTGGGCGTCGGCCTGCACGGCGTGGTCGATGACGTGACGGGAGTGCTGCATTACGCGCCCCACATGGGCTGGCGCAATGTGGACGTGGCCAACCAGCTGCGCAGCCACTTCCAGGGCACGGCGCTGGCAGGCCTGCCGCTGTTCGTGCAGAACGAAGCGAACGTCGCCGCACTGGCGGAACTGGAATTCTCCGGCCAGGTCGATGCCGACCCATTGATCTACCTGAGTATCGGCTACGGCGTCGGCGCCGGCATCATCGTCAACGGCCGCCTGCTGACAGGCCTGTATGGTTTCGCCGGTGAAGTCGGTCACACCATTCTGCAGCAAGGCGGCCCGCCCTGCTCGTGCGGCCGGCGCGGTTGTGCCGATGCGCTGATCGGCTTGCAGGCCTTGCTGGACGAGGTCTATGGAAAATTGCCCGGCGCCGGCCCCGAGCACCTGGAACGCCTGTTCCAGCAAGCGGAAGCCGRTGAAGCGCCCGCCTGCAAGGCCATCGAAGCAGCAGGACGCAATCTGGGTGTGCTGCTCAACAATCTGTGGGTCGCCTTCGACCCGATGTGCATCGTGCTGGGCGGCGCTGCAATCCGGCTCGGCGAGCGCTTCATCGAAACCGGTCGCCGGGTACTGAACGACTACGCCAGCGCCACCCTGCTGCCTGCACCCACCACCCGCACGCCGCACTTCGGCAGCAACGCCATCGCCATCGGGGGCAGCGCCATGGTGCGCCACTACCTGATGCGCCCCTTCGTAGGCGAGGGCGCGGCCCGCCGCACCGGCGGCAAACCGGCCGACCTGTCACCCGCCCCTGCGGCAGGCTTCTGGGCCTGGAGCTAATCACGCCAGTTCGGTTTCACCGCCGAGGCGATACCAGTCGACCTTGCGGGTTGCCACCATGATGGCGGCCAGTACCGCGAACAGCAGGATCGCGCCCAGCACCAGGGCATTGTTCTCGGAACTGAGCAAGCCATACAGCACGCCGTACAACATTGTGAGCGCTGCGCCGAAGCCGACGCCGCGTTTGCGGTCGCGCAGCACGTGGGCCAGGTAGTAGCCGATCAAAGCAATACACGCGGCACTGGCCACCAGATAGGCAAGCAGGAAGTCGATGTGTTCGGACAGGCTGACCAGCAGCAGGAAGAACAGCGCGAGCRCCAGCCCGACCAGCGCATACTGCACCGGGTGCACCGGCAAGCGTTTCATCACCTCGAACAGGAAGAAGGCAGCGAAGGTCAGCGCGACAAACAGCATGCCGTACTTGGTCGCGCGGTCCGCCATCGAGTACACATTGACCGGTTCGAYAAAGCTGGTGCGGATGGCATCGACCGGCGGTGTGCCACGCGGTTCAGGACCCGAGGCGCGCTCCAGACGCAGCAGCTGATCCTGTGCTTCCG
>NZ_JBFRDW010000650.1:0-3374 GCF_052113985.1 Pseudoduganella sp. RAF53_2
GATCACTATAATGAGCCCATAATGATACTGCCTTCACGGTCAAAATATTGGATTTTATGAACAGCTGGAATCAACTTTTAATACAGGAACAAGAACCACTGACCACTGCCCGCCTCGCCGTGGGCTTTGTTGCCCCGGTCACCGATCAGGGCCTGATCGCTTTCACCGGCGAAGAATCTGCCAGTTTCCTGCACAATCAGTTGACCAATGACGTGGAGCGTCTGGGCCAGGATGAGGTGCGCCTTGCCGCCTATTGCTCTCCCAAGGGCCGCATCATGGCTTCTTTCCTGATGTGGCGCAATGACGATTCCGTCTTCCTGCAACTGCCGCGTGCCATCCAGGCGCCGATCCAGAAACGCCTGCAGATGTTCGTGCTGCGCTCCAAGACCAAACCTGCAGACGTGACCGACAACTATGTCGCCCTCGGCCTCGGCGGCGGCATGGCGGAAGCGGTGCTGCAAACCTGGTTTGATGTGCTGCCGAACCGCCCATATTCAAGGATCGATCACCCGCTGGGCACACTGCTGCGCGTAGCCGATGCTTTCGGCGCGCCGCGCTACCTGTGGCTGACCACCGCCGAAACGGCAACGATGGCCGCACCAGTGCTGGCCGATCGCCTGATCGTTGGCGGCAATGAAACCTGGCGCCTGGCCGATATCCACGCCGGCGTGGCGCAGATTGGCCCCGGTACGCAGGAGCAGTTCGTGCCGCAAATGGTTAACCTGGAACTGCTGGGTGGCGTCAATTTCAAGAAGGGATGCTATCCCGGCCAGGAAATCGTGGCCCGCAGCCAGTACCTCGGCAAGCTGAAACGCCGCACGGCACTGGTCACCATCGCCAGCGCGGACGTTGCGCCGGGCGCTGAAGTCTTCACGCCTGCCGATCCTGAGCAGCCTTGCGGCATGGTGGTCAACACCGCGCCCAATGGCGAGGGCGGCGTGGACGCGCTGGTTGAAATGAAACTGGATGCAATCGAGCAGGCGGATGTGCGTCTGGGCTCGGCCACCGGCCCCGCCCTGCAATTCCTGCCGATGCCCTACGTGCTGGATAAGCTCGACGTCTGAGCATGTTCGATCTGTACATCTATTACCAGGTGCGCGAGGCCGATGCCGGCGCATTGCAGCCCCTGGTCGCGGCCATGCAGTCAAAGCTGGCCGCGCGCTACTCCCTGGCGCCGCAATTGAAACGGCGCCCGCAAGCCAAAGACGGCTTGCAGACCTGGATGGAGGTTTATCCCGCCACGCCGGACGGCTTCGATGCCGTGCTGGCGCAGGCCGTGGCTGAAGCAGGTCTGGTGGCATTGACCGCCGGTCTTCGCCACGTGGAAGTATTTACGGATTTAGTGTCACCATGTGTTTGATTGTCTTCGCCTGGCAGGTTGTGCCGGGTGTGCCGCTGATTGCCGCGGCCAACCGCGACGAGTTCTACGAGCGCGCGACCGCGCCGGCCGCGTCATGGCCGGAGTTTCCTCATGTTTTCGCGGGCCGCGACCTGAAGGCCGGCGGCAGCTGGATGGGCATCACGCGCCCTGCTTCGGCCGACTGTTCCAGCGCCGACGAGCCGGTCGTGCGTGCGGACTGCCATGGCACGTCCGAGCCCGATCCGGCCGCCGCGCCAGCCGATGCTGCCGTAACGCCATCGCGCTTTGCCGCCATTACCAACGTCCGCAATCCGCTCGATCATCGCGATGACGCGCCTTCGCGTGGCCATCTGGTGACCGATTTCCTGCAAGGCGAGCTGTCGGCGCGTGACTACGTTGCGCAAATCGCCGGCGGCGCATCGTACTACAACGGCTTCAACCTGATTCTGTGCGACGGCAAAGAGCTGGTGTGGTATTCGAATAAAGGCGAAGGTGATGCGCGCAACGGCCAGCCGTTGGCGCCGGGCGTGTATGGCCTGTCCAACGGCTTGCTGGACTCGCCATGGCCGAAGGTGCTGAAGACGAAGGCGCAGTTTGCCAGCATGCTGTGCCTGGGCGCACCGGAAGATGCCTATTTTGAGATGCTGTCGGACACGGCGACCGTGCCGGACATGCGCCTGCCCGACACCGGCGTCCCGATCGAATGGGAGCGTCTGCTGTCAGCGGTGAAGATTGAATCGCCGAATTACGGCACGCGCAGCTCCACGGTGGTCAAGCTGTATGCCAGCGCACCCGGCCTGCTGCACGAGGTTACGGTCCGTTAAGGCAAAGGCTCACGCACGCAGGACGGCTTGGCGCTGCCGTCCGACTTGCACCAGATGAGCGTCCGCGTGCCCGTGTCCACCGTGTAGAAATGCGTGCTGCCGGCTGACGAAGCGGCGGCCGCGGCGGGCCATGCGCCCGCACCGCCATACTGCGCGTGGGCGTTGGGGAAGCTGTTGATCGAACCTGCGATATAGCCGGCGCCAAATACGCCGGCAACTGCCAGTGCTGCGAACACACGCTTCATAGCGCCCTCCGCCTCAGAAGTAATAGACCATCTCGATGTGGGGAATGCCTGCTTCGTAAAACACATCGCCCTGTGCGGCGAAACCGTGGGCGAGGTAGAAATCCGCTGCGTGGGTTTGTGCGCTCAGAATGACGCGCTCGTCGCCGCGCTCCTCCGCCCTGGCCATCAAGCCTTTCAACAGCGCGCCGCCAACCCCGGTGCCGCGCGCAGTGCGCAGCACGGCCATACGGCCGATATGGCCATCCGGCAGCAGGCGGCCTGTGCCAATCGCTTTGCCGTCAGCGAAAGCCACGGCGTGGACGCAGACCGCGTCCTTGTCATCCATTTCCAGATCGGCGGGAACGTTCTGTTCCTGCACGAAGACCTCCAGGCGGATCGGCTTGGCGTCCGCCTGCATGCTTGCCCAGTCGCCGAAGCGAATATCGTGTTGTGTGCTCATGGGCGTGATTGTCGCAGGATTTCAGCCCGCGCGCATCTTCGCCAGCAGGGCCTCCCGGATCTGCGGCGTGGCTGCGTAAGGATCGCTCGGGTTCTGCTGGTTCACCATATCCTTCATGCGCTGCTCCACGCCGCCCAGGGCTTGCGGATGGGTGAAGATGTAGAAGCGGTCGTCGGCAACGGCTTCGAACGTCAGCTCTGCGACGTCCGCCGCAGTCAACTTGCCGGAGTTGACGGCCTTGTCGACCAGCGACTGTGCGGCCAGCTGGCTGGCGGTGGGCGGCGCGGTCATGCGCACATCGCTTGGACGATTGCGGTGCGACTGACCGATCCCGGTCGGGACGAAATATGGGCACAGTACCGAAGCACTGATGGGCGCCTGCACCAGCTGCAGATCCTGGTACAACGTTTCGCTCAGTGTGACCACCGCGTGCTTGGACACGTTGTACACGCCCATGGCTGGCATGCTCATGGTGCCCGCCATCGACGAGGTGTTGACGATATGGC
>NZ_JBFRDW010000651.1:0-3368 GCF_052113985.1 Pseudoduganella sp. RAF53_2
CGCCGACACCACGGGCTACTGGCTGTTCAAGCCCCTGCCTGGTTCCGCCGACAAGACCGTGGTCGAATACCACGTCTACGCCGATCCCGGCCCTGTGCCCTTCGGTTTCGGCTGGATCGTCGACATGATGAGCAAGCGCAGCCTGCCCCGCACATTGGAAGCGCTGCGGACCCAGGCGGCGAAACAGTGAGTTATAGTGGGCCACCACCAGTTGCGGAGGCTCCACATGAACACACACCATGACGCTGACCACCTGCGCTTCCATCGCCAGCATGAACACCTGAGCACCGTCTTCGGCGCGGACCGATTCGGACAACGCGCCGAAGCGTTCGCGCGCTTCTTCGGCACACCGATCTTCCTCGGTGCGCAGACGGTGCTGGTACTGCTATGGATCGCGGCCAACCTGGTTGGGTGGGCGCATTTCGATCCCTACCCTTTCATTCTATTGAATCTGGCCTTCAGCGTGCAGGCCGCCTATGCCGCGCCACTTATCCTGCTGGCACAAACGCGGCAGGCGGAACGCGACAAAGCTCAGACGGATGCGGACGCCCGCCACCGCGAGGCGCTGGCATTGGCGGCGTCGCGGCATTCGGCGCAGATGATGGAGCTGTTGAAGCAGAATACCGAGCTGACGGCTGCGACGCAGCAGATGGCGGAACGTATCGACAGGCTGACGGCCGAGATGCACCAGCATATTCTGGCGGCGGCACAGCGGCGGATCGAATGATCCGCCCTACGTCCTGCGGATCGGGTTTTATTGGGTGCGGCGCATCTCCACCACGAAGTCGTATCGGTCGCTGCGGCAGTAGGAGTGGGCCAGCTCTATGGGCTGGCCGCTGGGGTCATAGGCGATACGCCTGATGAATAGCACGGCGTCGCCCGCGCTCAGGCCAAGCAGCCCGGCCACCAGCGTATCGGAATTCATGGAGCGGATATGCTGCACCGTGCGCACCGGCGGATGGCCAACCCGCGCCAGGTGCTCTTCCAGCGAATCCTGCAGCAACTCCGGCGCCGCCAGCAAAGCGGCGCGCACGGCGCCCACTTCATAAGCCATCACTACGCCGTCCGCCACCAGCAGACGTTCCACGCGCGCCACCTGCGCGTCCTCACCCAGGCCCAGGGCAAACTGCTCGCCCGCATTGGCGCCGGTGAGTGCGCGCTTCAGCCACACCGTGCTGGCCTCGGACCCGCTTTGGCCGACAGCTTCGGAGAATTGCGGCTCCAGAGTTTCGACTTGCGGCGCGATGTAAGTACCCGAGCCGCGGCGGCGCACCACCAGTCCCTGCTCCACCAGCTGGTCCAGCGCCTTGCGCGCCGTCACGCGCGAGACGTTCAACCACTCGGACAGCACGCGCTCCGGCGGCAGCGCCACGTCCGGCGGATAGTGGCCATTGCGCACCATGTCCCCCAGCCTGCGCGCCAGCCGCACGTACAGCGGCGACGTGTCATCCTCATCCGGATGGCATTGCAGCAGGGACGGCGCGATGTAATTCATACCTTGATGAACCAGCGACGGCGATACATGAACCAGGCCACCACAAACATCACGGCATTGAACGCAATCGCATACAGCAGCGAAGTCATCTCCGGCGCCAGTGGCAGCGCCTTGATCGGTGCGTACAGCGTAGCGCCCAGCTTGAAGAAGCCGATCATCTTCGCCACCAGGCCGGAAAGCGCAAAGAGGAACAGGGCGTTCATGCCATAGATGGTGAAGAACCTGACGTAGCGTGGCGGCAGCGCAGGCGGTCCGTCGAGCAGCCAGTAGAAGACCGAGAACATGAGTAGCGCCCAGCCGGTCATCATGAAGCAGTAGGACGTGGTCCACAGACTCTTATTGATCGGCATCAGCACGGCGTCGAGCACGACGCTGATAAATAGTGCGGCCAGGCCGGCCATCAGCATCCAGACCGTCGTTTCGGTCGGCGCGCGGCGCGCCAGCAGCCAGCGGCCCGTCAGCACGCCAAACAGCTGGCTGCACAAGGCGGGGATGGTGGTGAACAGGCCTTCCGGGTCCCAGGTCTTGGACTGCACCCACATATGGCCGGTCAAAAGCAGGCGATCGATGTAGGCGCCGACATCGCGCCCCGGCTCCAGCGCACCGGCGGCGAGCACGCCGTCCAGTCCTGGCACGGGAATCAGCAGCATCACGATGCTGTAGAAACCAAGCAGTCCGGCAATCCATGCCAGCTGCTGCCGCCAGTTGAAATACACGACCAGCGGTGCGGCCAGTGCGGTGCACAGCGCAATGCGCTGCAGCACACCGGGAATGCGCACGGAAGTCAGATCGAACTTCGGAATGAAATTCAGCAGGAAGCCGATCAGGAAAATCAGGGCTGCGCGCTTGAACAGCTTGCGCAGCAAGGCGCCCTTGTCGGCGCCCGCTTCGGCCTGGCGGCCGAGCGAGAAGGTCATCGATATGCCACCGATGAACAGGAAGAAGGGGAAAATCCAGTCGGTGAAAGTCCAGCCGTTCCACTTGGCGTGTTCCAGCTGGGAGTACAAATGACTCCAGTCACCGGGATTATTCACCAGCAGCATGCTGGCGATGGTGAATCCACGGAAGGCGTCAAGCGACGCCAGCCGATTCTTGGGTATTCCCGGCGACTGGTTTGGCATTAATATTTCACGCGAAGGTTGAGGAAGTATTGACGACCGTTGCGGCGGAACGAATGCGGTTCATCCTTGCTGCGCACATAATTCTTGCTGATCGGGTCGTTCAGGTTCAGGCCATCAAAGGACAGCGACAGGTGCTCGTTGATCTTGTACTGGATCGAACCAGCCAGCGTCGCGAAATCGTCGGCGTGGATGGTCGGACCAACGCGGTCGATGGCGATGATGTAATCCGAGCGGCCATTGTAAGCCAGACGTGCGCTCCACTTGTCGTTCTCGTAGTACGCGCCGATGTTATACGTATGCTTGGACTGGCCCAGCATGCGCGCACCTTCCGCATCCTTCGAATCCGCGTACGTGTAGTTGGCGTTGAAGCCGAAGCCTGCGCCAATCGGCTGTTCCCACGCCAGTTCCACGCCGCGCAGCTTGGCCGAGATGGCGCCCGGCGAAGTCAGACGGTAGGTTTCCAGCGCGCCGGTCGAGGTGTTGTACAACTGGATGTCGCTCTCGCCGAACTTCACGTAGTCGTGGATGTTCGATGCAAACACACCAGCCGACAGCAGCGCGCGCGGTGCGAAGTACCAGCCCAGCGATGCGTCGAAGTTGTCGCCCTTGATCGGCTTCAGGTTCGGATTGCCGCCAGTGGCTTTGTGGGTCAGGTTGTCCACCGAGGAGATACCACCCGCGATATCCGCGTAGTTCGGACGCGAAATGGTGCGGTTCAGGCCCACACGGCCAATCAGATCGTGGTTGAATTC
>NZ_JBFRDW010000652.1:0-3361 GCF_052113985.1 Pseudoduganella sp. RAF53_2
CCGCTGTACGTCATCTTCAGGATGTCCAGCTTGGGATTGCCATTGTCGTTCAGATCGTAATAGTGAATGGACACCCAGTTGCAGCCATCCTGCTTCAGGTCGGCGATGTGGCCGGGGCCTTTATAGCGGCCGTCGACATTGGGCAAGGCGGTGCGGGTGCCGGAATAGGGGCCGCTGATGGTCGTGGCGCGCTGCACTTCGACGTAATAGGTAGAGTCCACGCCTTTGCAGCAGGCGCCGCGGTTCACCCACAGATAGTAATAGCCGCCATCGCGCGTGATATAGGGCGCCTCCATGTCCTTGCCGCCGCCACCGAGGATGGTGCTGACGCTGGATGCCAGCTTGCCCGTGCTCTGGTTGATCTCCGCGATGCCGATGCCGCCGAAGAAGGAACCGTACGTCATATAGACCTTGCCATCATGGTCGCGGTACAGCGCGGGGTCGATGGCATTGATTTCGCTGCTGCCGCCGAAGGATTCGACCACGATGCCCAGGTCCGTCCACTGCGGGTTCTTCAGCGAGGGCGAGCGCGCCACGCCGATGGCGGAGCTCGACGTGCCGAAGGTCGAAACGGAGTAATAGAGGTAGTAGTTGCCGTTCATATGGATCACGTCCGGCGCCCAGAACGAACCACTGAAGTTGGGGATCTTGTTGGCGATCCAGCTGGGGTAGGTGGTGAACACCGGCGCGGGTCCGGCTGCCCAGGTGATCATGTCTTTTGAGGTCGAGTACCAGATGCCGGTGCCGGTGGTGAAATTGAAATAAGTGTCGCCGTCCTTGGTGATGGTGCCGGGATCGTGGGCGTTCTGCACGCCGCTGAGGGTGATCGCTTGCGCGGTAAGGGCGAGCGCAGCCAGGCAGAGGGCTGCCAATAATCTTTTCATAAGGTCTCCTGATCGTTATAAGTATGGACAGCCGAAGCTGTCCGCACAGATTAGGAGTTACTCACCCGCACTGCTAATGAGTTTTTACGCAAGCTTGATACCTTTTTCGGTATGCGCCCGTGAGCCGCGCCATCTGGGCTTGCGCCATACGCCGGCCAGCAGCAGCCCGGCGCACAGCATGGTCCACGTCGCCGGCTCGGGCACCGGTGGCGCCACCGCCTGGGTGAACAGGATGAGGTCCCAGGTCATCGGCAGCGGCGTGTCGCCGGGATTCTGGATGCTCATGCTGAAGCTATCGTTGAAGCCATCCGGCGACATGGCCATGGTTGTCCAATGCGAGTAGTCGACGTCGCAGGCGGTGGGAATGGTGGCGTGCAGGCAAGTGCTGAAAATGCCGTCGGCGCGCGCCAGGGAGCCGCCATGATTCTCGAACGTGAGCCGGGCGCGGCCGGTGATGGTCAGGCCGCTTTGCGGTGCCAGCACGATCCGGGGAAAGCTCCAGATGCGGCTATAGCCCTGTCGCCAGGCGCCATCGTCATCGGCAACGCTGGCGTGCACGCTGGCCGAACCCAGCGCCGGGTTCAGTATGGCATTCACCAGCGAATCGCCGTGCGTGACCGAGGCGGCCATCGCGTCCCGGGTGCCGGGCGATTGCTGGCGGTCGTCCACACTGGGACTGCCGGCGGCAGTCTGAAGCGCGGCCTCCAGATCGGTTTTGCCAGGCGTCAGCGTGAAAGAGGGATGGGCGCCGGGTTGCAGTGCCCACACCTGAAAGGCGAACTGGTCCGCAGTCACCGTGACATTAACCGGGCCAGCGTGGGCGACGGAAATGCCCAGCGTAAGCAGCAACAGCATTTGGGACAGCAGTTTCATGGCATGCCCCTTGGCTCAAGCGCGTCGGCGCTGCGTTCCCACCAGCAGCAGGCCGGCGCCCAGCATGGCCCAGGTGGCGGGTTCCGGTACCGGCGCCAGGGCGTAACCGGTTTCGATATAGGACGAGACGCGCCAGTTCAGCAGCAGCGTGCGGTCGCTATTATTGGTGAGCGTTTGCGAGAAGGTACCGCTGCGGCTGAGTGAACGCTCGCCGAAGCTGAAGCCGGTGTAGCCCGGCAGGCAGTCGTAGCCCTCGTACAGGCAGGCTTGCAGCAGGAAGCTGCCACTGCGGTCGGGCAGATCGCCTTCGCTTTCATAGTCAAATAACCAATTGCCGCTGAAAATATTGACGCTGTAGGGCGCAATGCGTACCTGGCCGCGGCTGTTCATATTGGCGTAGCTGTAGTTCCAGGGCGCGTCGATGCTATCGATACTGTTTACCAGCGAACCGTCGCCCAGCTTGCCGGTCACGGCGCCGCCGGCGACGGAGCTGAGGCCGGCCACGGCTGCCGCCGTCGGCCGCCAGGAGCCGGCGGTATCCATCTCGAACAACGAGGTCTCGCGGTTGAGCGTGTCGGCGATGGTTCCATAAACCGCATCACCGCCAGGGTAGAGCTGATAGCCGAGGGCGGCGCTGTCCGTCAGCGACCAGGACTGGATATTCAGTCCGCTCAGGACCAGGGAAGTGCTCAGCCGGTCGGCCAGGGCCGGTTGCGCCGCAAAAACGCCATACAGGATCAGCGCCGGCGTGAGGCGCGTAAGTTTCATTGCCATGATGATTTCCCCGTAGTTGCTTGCTTATTAAAAGTAGCACTTTTGCAAGTGTGTCGGGAAGTGTAGGCGGACTTAACAATATGCTGCGCACATTTGACATACCCCGTACAAACCTGTTGCGTCAAGGGGCAAATCGAAGTACACTAGCCGGCTTCGGTATGGGTTCGTCTTTTTTATGGCCCGTATCTTTTTTTGTAGTTCAACTTAGTCCTGCCCAATCGTAGGTGGGAATGGAGAAAAAATGAGCCTTGGCCTCCTCGGTCGCAAGGTTGGTATGATGCGCATCTTCACGGATGATGGGGACTCGATCCCTGTGACCGTGCTGGACGTATCGAACAACCGTGTTGCGCAAATCAAAACTCCTGAAGTGGATGGTTATTCCGCTGTTCAGGTTGTCTTCGGTCAGCGTCGCGCATCCCGCGTGACTAAAGCTGCTGCCGGTCACTACGCTAAAGCTGGTGTTGAAGCTGGTTCCTTCATCAAGGAATTCCGCGTTGACGCTGCTAAAGCATCCGAACTGAAAGCCGGCGACGCTGTTGCCGTGTCCCTGTTCGAAGTCGGTCAAAAGATCGACGTACAAGGTGTTTCGATTGGTAAGGGCTACGCCGGTACCATCAAGCGCTACAACTTCTCGTCTGGCCGTGCTACCCACGGTAACTCCCGTTCGCACAACGTACCAGGTTCCATCGGTATGGCGCAGGACCCAGGCCGAGTGTTCCCAGGTAAGCGCATGACCGGTCACATGGGCGACGTTACCGTCACCACCCAGAATCTGGAAATCGCTCGTATCGACGCTGACCGCCAGCTGCTGCTGGTGAAAGGTGCAGTAC